>JAEWFE010000310.1 GCA_023389005.1 Bacillota bacterium | reverse complement strand
GAGAGGGACTTCTCGGTAATATTATAACATTATTACAAAAAGATGAACAGACAAAAAGCAAATGTTATAAAAATGAAAATGCTAAATATTTTCAGAAATCTTTTCCGAAAACAAAAACTTCTAGCATCATAAACTAGAAGTTTCATTTTTAATCGTCATTTATTTTCTTCAATATATTGATAAGCTTGTTGCCCCGCAATTCCGCCGTCGCCAACTGCAGTGGTAATTTGACGTAAGTGTTTTTGTCGCGCATCCCCACAAGCTAAGATACCAGGAATTTTCGTTTGCATGCGTTCATCAGTTACAATCCAACCGGCATCATCGGTAATCCCTAAAGAAGTGAATGCTTGTGTTAAAGGAATTAATCCAACATAAATGAACACGCCATCTGCAGCTTCTTCATAAGTTTCACCAGTCTTAACATTTTTGATTTGAACACCGGTAACTTTTTGATCATCACCTTTAATTTCTTCAACAACACTATCCCAAATAAATGAGATTTTTTCATTGGCAAAGGCACGGTCTTGAATGATTTTTTGAGCACGCAAAGTATCTCTACGGTGAACAATCTTCACTTCATCCGCAAATTGGGTTAAATAAATGGCTTCTTCAACTGCAGAATCACCACCACCAACAACAATTAATTTTTTACTTCGGAAAAATGCCCCATCACATACTGCACAATAAGAAACCCCACGACCAGAATATTCTGCTTCTCCAGGAACTTCTAGATTTCGATGCTCACAACCAGTTGCAATGATCACAACTTTGGCTTCATAACTAGCATCATCCGTAATGACTTCCTTATAATCTTGATGATCTTTTACTTCTACTACATTACCATAGCCGTGTTCGACACCAAATTGATTGATACCATCATACATTTTTAAGGCTAAATCAGGACCTAAAATTGAATCAAAGCCTGGATAATTTTCCACCTCGGCAGTGTTGTTCATTTGTCCTCCAGGAATTCCTCTTTCCAATAATAATGTTTTAAGGTTTGCACGTGCAGCATATAAAGCAGCCGTCATGCCAGCCGGTCCTGCACCAATAATTATACAATCGTATTTCATTTAAAGAAACCCCTTTACTTTCTAATATATAGTAGTATAATCTTATTCGTTTATAAGAAACTATCTCCACTATAAAGGAGGGAAAATATTTTGACAAGTAAAATGAATTTTCATGCTTCGGACCGTGAATTAATCTTTTTAAGTTGGCCAATATTCGTGGAATTATTAATGGTTGTTATTATTGGAAATATTAATGTCTGGATGATTTCACAATTCAATGAAGTTGCCGTTGCCAGTGTAGGGGCTACCAACCAATTATTAAGTTTATCTGTCTACATTTATGGATTTGTCACAATTGGTACACAAATTATGATTGCCCAATTTATTGGTGCTAAAAAGAATCGTGAAATTCCCGAAATCATCAATACTGCTATTTTTGCTGGATTAGCGATTGGATTAATTCTAAGCATTTGTTTTTATTTTTTTCCTGAAAAATTATTAGGATTTATGAATTTACCTGCTGAAGTCATTCAAATTGGTCTACCTTATGCAAAGATTTATGGTGGTGGTGTATTTATCGCAGCTGTCAATGCCATAATGGTAGCAAGCTTGAGAACACATGGATACACCAAACAAGCACTGTTAATTCCAATGTCTGCTAGTTTTTTAGCAGTTATCGGAAATTATCTTGCCCTATTTTCACCATTTGGACTACCACATCTTGGTGTTGAAGGTTTGGCTTTTTCGGCATTATTCAGTAATTTTATTGCTTTTAATGTCGCTCATCGCTTACTAAAAAAATATGTGGGTTATGAGCTATTTTCTTCACGTATGCATAAGATTTCTATCGCTAAACTAAAACAAATATTAAAATTGGGCTTACCTTCTTCTGGTGAATCAGTTTCCTATCAAGGGGCACAAGTAGTGGTTACGATGATAGTTGCTTCTTTAGGGGCAAATGTCTTAATTGCTAAATCCTATGTTGCTGCTATTACGCAATTCGTTTTTTTAACAGCAGCGGCTTTAAGTCAGGGAAATCAGATTATTATCGGTCGACGTGTAGGAGCGCAAGAATTTGATCGTGCTTATCAACGTGGCATGCGTTCAACATGGCAAAATGTCGCGATTTCTACTTTGATTTGTGTCATTACTTTTCTTTTCATTCAGCCAATTATGCATATCTTTACCAATAATCAAGAAATTATCGATATCGCACGTTGGGTCTTTTTAGTTGAAATTGTTCTTGAAGCTGCACGTGCCGTCAATATGACACTAGTCGGCTCGCTAAATGCTAGTGGTGATGTCAAGTTTCCACTGTTTTGTAGTTTGACCGTCCTATGGCTAATCAGTTTACCATTTTCCTATTTGTTAGCTATCGTGGTAAATTTTGGTTTAGTAGGTGTTTGGATTGCTTATGCGATAGACGAATCCTTACGCGCAATATTAATGATTCATCGTTGGCGTCATGGAACTTGGCGTAAAAAATCGATTATCAATACATAAAAATAAAGGAGCGGCCCAATTAACGAGCCGTTCCTTTTTATATTATTCATTACTTAAGTCTTCACCATTGGATGCAATCACTTTTTTGTACCAGTCAAAGGATTTCTTCTTCGTACGTTTTAATGTACCGTTTCCTTCATTATCACGATCCACATAGATAAAGCCGTAACGTTTTTTCATTTCCCCAGTACCAGCAGAAACTAAGTCGATACAACCCCATGTCGTATAACCTAATAAATCAACCCCATCAATTTCAACGGCATCTTTCATCGCTTGAATATGTTTAGCTAAATAATCAATTCGATAATCATCCTCAACATAGCCATTTTCATCAGGTATATCAACCGCCCCTAAACCATTTTCAACGATAAATAATGGTTTTTGATAACGGTCATAAATATCATTCATAGTCGTGCGCAATCCTAATGGGTCGATTTGCCATCCCCATTCGCTTGCTTTCAGATATGGATTCTTAACTGAAGCAAAGATATTTCCTTGTGTTTCTTCTAATTTATCAGAAGTTGCTACACGTGTTGAATAATATGAGAATGAAACGAAATCAACCGTATGTGCTTGAAGTAATTCTTCATCGCCTGGCTGCATTTCAATCTTAATGCCTTTACGTTCTAATTCTTTAAGGACATAATTTGGATATTTACCTCTTGCTTGCACATCAATAAAGAAGTAATTTTCACGATCAGATTTACGAGATTCCCAGACATCTTCTGGTTTACAAGTATATGGATAATACGCTCCTGCAGCTAACATACATCCTACTTTATTTTCTGGATCAACTTCATGCGCAATCTTGGTTGCAATGGCTGAAGCGACTAATTCATGGTGAGCCGCTTGGTACTTGACTTGCTCTTGATTATCGCCTTCTTCAAAATAAAGTCCAGCTCCCATAAATGGTGCATGTAAAATCATATTAATTTCGTTAAAGGTTAACCAGTATTTTACTAAGCCTTTATAGCGATTAAAGATAACCGTACATAAGCGTTCATAAAATTCAACTAATTTACGATTTCGCCATGCGCCATATTCTTTAATCAAATGCATGGGGCAATCAAAGTGGGTAATGGTGACTAAAGGTTCGATACCATATTTTTGACATTCTTTAAATAAATCTTCGTAATATTGCAAGCCCTCTTCATTTGGTTCTAATTCGTCCCCTTTTGGAAAAATGCGGCTCCATGCGATAGATAAACGATAAACTTTAAATCCCATTTCAGCAAATAAAGCAATATCTTCTTTATAGCGATGATACATGTCAATTGCCACTTTAGCTGGATAAAAATGTTGATCATCAAAATCAAACATCTTCATTTGCCCTGTGATGACCGGAAAACGATCTGGCCCAATTGGTACAACATCGACATTTGCTAATCCACGTCCGCCTTCGTTGTATCCTCCTTCACATTGATTCGCAGCCGTTGCGCCACCCCATAAGAAATCTTTTCTAAATCCCATTGATATTCCTACTTTCTTCATCATAATATTTACAATCTTATTATCCTATTTGTAAATAAAACCACAACTAAATTCATAAAATCTGCAATAATATTTACAAAATACGTTTTCAATCGTGCTTTTTTTGTAAATATCATTTAAAATAGACTTATGAAAAACCAAAGGAGGCAGTTATGTTATTATCCGAAAAAATGAAACAGGTCAAATTATCACCTGCCGAACAAAATATTATTCAATTCATGCAAGAACACCCTTTTGACCTGGATCAATATGCCATATCACAGCTAGCCAATCAATTATATGTCCATCCTTCTACCTTTATTCGTTTAGCCAAAAAATTAGAATTTGATGGTTGGCTCAGTTTACGTCAGGCATTTAAAGAAGAACAACAATATCTAAATGCCCGGTTTCAACAAATCGATCCCAATCTTCCTTTTTCAGCCAATGACAACGAAATGTTAATTGCTAGTAATATTGCTCAATTAGAAAGTGCCACCTTGATGGACTCTTTTGAATTACTGACACCGCAAAAATTAAAAACAGCCAAAAATCTTTTAAAAAATGCCAAACAAATTAAAATCTTTGGTAGCAGTGGCAACTTAATGGTAGCTAAAGATTTTATGCTCAAAATGCAGCGATTGAATTGTCCGATAGAAATGTCGGATGTAATCGGTGAAACGCTATATCAAGCCTACAACACTGGTCCGGATACCTGTGCTATCTTAATTTCTTATACAGGGGAAAATTCAGCCATCATTAATATCGCCAAAATGCTCAAAAAGAAAAATACGCCTATCATTGCTTTGACCAGTATCGGGGATAATCAATTGTCTAGGCATAGCGACTGTACCCTCTTTTTAACGACGCGAGAAAAACTTTATTCGAAAATTGCTAGTTTCACAATTAATACTTCTATCTCCTATTTATTGGATATCTTATATAGTTTATATTTTTCAATCAATTATCAGCAAAACTTAAATCATGTACTCGAAA
>JAEWFE010000254.1 GCA_023389005.1 Bacillota bacterium | reverse complement strand
CCGGTTTCGGTTTTCTCGGCAAATCAATCGCGTTATCAAAACACAATTCATTATCTTCGCCGTTAACGACTTTAAGTGCTTCTTTGTAAACACGGGACATTTTGTCACCTAAACGTACACGTTCGTGCACAGTGATGACACGGTCACCGTTAATAATGCGTTTTACTGTAAGCATTTCTGTTACCTCGTTCTGTTACTACTACTACTCGTTCTGTTGTACGTCGCTATACCCCGACGTGTGGGTTAATGGGACGCGTTGAACGTCTGTTGAGGCGCAGCAGGCAGTGGCAGCAATGACAGCAAGAGCAGCAATGGTACAAACGCCAACGCGAATAAAAAACGCTACTGTCACTGAACACAGCTTCAGAATACTGACAATAACGCAAAAAAGGGTGTCGCTAACGGGTGTCGAGCCCCAGCCTCGGTGTGTAGCCACGTCACCAGGCATAGCGACAAAGTTCGGTACTGGTCAAACACAGCATGACATGGGACGATGAAGGTTTACAGGTGATCAACGACCAGTACCGTCGAGTTAACACGTAACTCTCAATTCACATTACAGGGTATTCACGTTACACTTAGGGGAAATACCCAATAATTAAATTCTTGGTGGGTGCAGGTGGGAGGTTTTATCCTCCCACCGTACAACCGTTTAGGTGGTCTAACCACCAGGGTCTCACGACCCTAACGTAAGTCCGAACTTAATCGGTAGGTGTTTACACGTTTTTAAGGAGCTTTCTACCCGTGAGCAAGAGCAGAAGTTATCAGAACAACCGACGCTCAGTTGAAGGCTGACGAGTTTGTAACTCTTGTTCGATTGCTCTAATCTGGGCGACCAATGGCAGGATTCGAACCTGCGAAATAACCGATTATTAGTCGGGTGTTAATTCCTCTAACTTCAATGGTCTAAATCCATCAAAACAGCTTAAGTGATTGCGTTTGACCACCGCTGTACAGGTCGTAGCGTTTCGCCACTTCCACCGCAGTGGGGGCGTCAACGCCTGCGCCTAACGCACCCAGGGCATAGTGAGCACCTGAGCCTATCGCATACGGCGGTTCTACAAACACGTAGCTGGCGTATTTGTTGTCTTTGCACTTCGAGGCGTCGATAACGCGTCCGTCTGTCAAAACAGCAAGTACGATAAAATCAATCTGTTCGGGATACGTCGTTTCGAATATAATTCCACCACGCACGGCACCAGCGATACGTTCAACCGTGAGTTTTTGACACACGGTTTGCAATGCGGCGACATCACCTGCCAAACCAATCGCTTTCACGTCTTCACCCAAAAGCTTCCACGTCGTACCCTCAGGCGGCGTGTGAATCTTACGGTATTGCGTAGCAGCGCTTCGCTCTTCCACGGTGACTTGGCCATCGCAAGCTAACGTCTTTCCGTCAAAAACAATCGTGGTCATTCTGGCGAACCCCAATCCATGATGAACGTAGCCATGCATTGCTCGGCGTGTTTCATGATAGCTTTGTGCAAGCATCTCTGAACCGCTGAGAACAGGTAAGGCCGATAACACACATGCGACTCCTTGGGAGACGGGGTGTGAGTAACCAACTGACCATCGGTGAGTTTAACACAAACCGTAACAAGCTCTGTGTTTCGCCAATGGTTCACCGTCACTGTCTCGATGCAGTTTAGCAGTGACGAATCATAACAACCCCAATTCTCGGGTGCCTTTAGCAGCCTGCCCAATTCATCGAGTCGGTACGGGACATTCGAACCGATGTTCGGAACGTCTTTGGAATCCATATTAAAATCTCCTGCCGTGGTTTGTGTCACACCAACAGGAAATCCTGTAAAAAATTAATTCAGCTGCGTACCGGCGTTTCTCAACGGGAGTACGCACCCCTCTCGTCTTTGCGAGCCGTCAAGCTAGAGGACATCACACTGCCAGCGCTACCTGGAGCAGGGTTGTTTCGACGCAACGTCGTAATTCGGATTCTGGCCGCACCTCTGGGGACGCATCCCACCGTCGGCTGCCCGCAGGTAAGTTCTACGGACCTCTCGCCAACGTCGCCCCCAGAGGCTGCCACGGTTCACTCGGATTTTCTCATGTCGGCCACGCGTCGCTGATAGCGCGGCTTCCCCCAAACTTCGTAAGTCGCGGGAACAGTACCGAGCACCTGAATTCGTGGGGTTTACCAACCCCTGAGGTTTTTATCCGAAGTCACGGAAACCCCATAGTAAAACAAATCGCCAGTGTTAGGCCGAACGTTTTGTTTTTTCCAGCACACGGTGAACTCAAATCCATGCACTTGAAAAAACACCCCTGGCCAATAACCAACCAGGGGGTTCGAGCTCTGCTGAATCATCGCAGACAGTAATCGTGTTGAGCTGTGAGCAGTAATACCTGAACTCCGAAAAATCTTCGTGGTTGTAAATCAACCCCACGCAAATCCTCCGAACATACCATAGGGTTTTAACGTTCGAAAAAGGGGAATGGGGTTTACCCCTTGGGTCAGGTGTTCAGGATCTCCCCCGGAAGGGTAACCCCTACCCGATCCCCCAGGCGGGGATTTTACCCTGGCGAATTACCCCGGGTACGATTTTCGGTTTTTCCGGAAAATACCGCTCACCGATCCCCACCCCCTCACCGGGGGTCAGAGCGAGATCAGATCTCATAATAAGGATCGCGCGCGTTTTATATATATTTATATATAATATATATTATATATAATAATTATATTATTAATATATTTATTTAATATATTTATATTTATTAAAATAAATATATATTAAAATATATAATTAAATAATACCTAAAGGTATTATTATTTTGATCCTAAAGGAATAATATATTTATAAATAAATATATTATACTATACGTGTGCGCACGCACACGCGTATAAGGAAGAGATTTTGAGATCAGGTTTTTGAGAGAGTTAAATTTTTAAGATCGATCCGAGAGACTTGAGGTCTCTCGAGAGTATTTAAAAAACCAAGCAAGATAACTACTCAACTTGAATCTTCAGTGTGTGAAGATTCAAAACGTTGATCCAATCACTTGATCCGTTAGTACGCGAAGCGTGAATGTTTTTTTGATCGGCGCGGCGGCTGGCCGTCGGGTGGCAGGGTCGGGTCTCACCCACCCTCGGCAATAGGTCCTACGCTTTCTCAATCGCTCCACAACGCGCTAAACGTGGTCAGGTAACCCAAGTGTACTGGGTAGGGGTAAAAACTGCGTTAAAATCGTTTCTAGAGCGTTTTACGAAATCCGGTTAAAAAATCACCAACCGGATAGGGTTTCCAGAGACAACCCAGCAACCGGTTTTGGGGTTTGTTGCGGTTTGGGTTAAAATAAATTCTTCGACAGGGAATAAAACCCCGTCAAATTCTTCCTGAGAAGCGCTCTAACGAGAAGAACTGGCCCAGGGTATACGAACGTACCACCTCGACCTAAAAATGCGTTAGAATCGCTCTGAGGAGGTCGAAGGTTTTTTGGCAAAAAAATAAAAAAAAACAGGTGGCCGAAGCCACCCGATAATTTTTTACGGACAGACCTGTTCTTTCTGAGGGTAGTGCAGTTTTACGTCCAACAGGCTGTAGCCCGTGGCGTAGAAAATCTGACTCCCCACTGAAGCCACAAAGCCTTCAGGGTCAATCACCTCAACGGAGAAATCCGATTCGAAAAGCCAGGTTTCTTGCTTACCGTCTCGTTCGAACACCGCTGCGTAGCGACCGTACTCCGCACCCCGTCGGAAGCGGAAAAGCGTTAGCCCTGTTTCACGTTCGTAACCGGAAATCACACCCTCTTCCTCGAAAATCTCGGCACGGTTACAGCGGGTGACGGTCAACAACGCCGGTCGTTGTGTTGGAATGGTTTTGAACGGGGAAGGCCCTTCGTATGTCGTTGAGACCCAGTCTCCCATGTTGTCCAGCGCTAACGCTCGGTAAGCGATAGGGGACTTGTAATTACACAACCGATTCCCTTCCGTGTACATCGTGTATTCGATACGTAACGTCGTACCGACGATGTCTTCCAGGGAAAGTTTGTAGTGTTCTAACTGTGCCTGAATACGTCGTGAGAGTATCGTGCACAGGAAGGTGTGTCCTTCGGAAGAACGACAAACGATTCCGTAATCCGTTACGGCCAAAAGCGTCGCATCGGTTTTACGGACAGGTTCTAATCGGAATGTGTGTTCACCCGTTTCGATGATAAACTGGGAAACGGCTTGGTTACGGGATTTGACTTTAATCATGTCAAACACGTCACCGGCTTTTACGATTAACGGCTCAACAACGTTCACCTGGAAAGGCAGAGGTTTCGTGGGATACTGGCCTAGTGTGGTAATCGTCACCGAACTGAGTTCGGGGTCTGATGCGTCAGGGTCACTAGACAGCCAGTACGTTAACCACTTAGACAGCGTTTGCGGGATAACACGGGTGGTGTAAAATAACACCTCGCCTTGTAACCCTGCTTCCGCCAGCTCTCGTGCTAAGAACGAGTTGACGGCGTCGTAGGTACCGTTACGCAGGATGTCCATCCCACCGATTCTGACCAGGTCACAAATTACGCCGTGAGGAAGCACCCACATCTTGACTTGTTGTTCGCGGTCGATGGTACCTTCACGCAACATCTTGTGCCAAGCAGGTTTGCGCAGATAATTTCTCATGGTAAAAACTCCTTTAGGTAATAAGACTCTCACTAGGATAATATCTATCCGTAATAATTTCGAGGTTCACTGATGGCTGAACTGGTTTATGATTTTACCTCCGGTTGTTATCAAACCACCGGAACCCGCGTTGCTCAGGAATCGTTCGGTCACGACCCGTACTTCGACAACGCGGAAACCTCACCGGGTTTGTACTACGACTACGGTTTTGGTGGCTACGTACCGATGGGATTCTCCGTCGCTCACGAAGCCCGTCATGACGACCGCCTACGTAAAGCGTTTGACAGCGTGTTTAACAAACTCGTGATTGACCGCAAGCTGGCGTCTAAGCTGCGTCACTACGTAAGCGGGATACTCTCTCGTGAAGGCAACGTGGAGTGGCTAGGGTCAAACCTCCTCGGTGTCCACAGCATTCGTTTTTTCGATTCTGACCGTAACCGTCTGTTCGATGAGGTGATTAACATCGACGAAGACTATCTGTCAGAGCTGATTAAAGAGTCGCATTCCATCAATACCGATTGGCAGGTGGCGGGTGATACGTATAACCTGACCATCGTGTATTTACTACACCTGATGATTCCGAAGTTCGGTGACAAAGAGATTCTCGCTGCGGCTATCGACCTGGTGACGATTCTTCAGTTCAAATTTTACTCGAGTATTTACTACCACTTCTTCCCGAAACCGGTAGACTTACCCGCTGCTGAAGCCGCATACTCGATGTTGTCGATGAAATTCGATATTCGTCGTTTAGGGAACTGGGGGTTGCACATGGCAGAACGTGCAACGTATTTCTGTTCCCCGGAATACCCTAACTACGATGCGGTAAAACGTTTCGATGCGCCGGATATGGTGTTGCGTTATATCACTGACCTGAACACCCGTACGAAGCAAACCGTGAAAGACTACTACGCAGTGCTTGATCGTGTACGTCGTGAGAACGCTCGTGTCGTTAGTCAATCTGCGCGTGTGGAGTTAGACGGTCAGTCGGTGATTCGTGACAAAGTTGGTGCGTTGGAAATCGCAAAACAGAACCTGTTTGATGCGTCTTACGATATCAACAATTTGTACAAAGAAGAGTTGGCGCGCGTGGTGCTGGAGATGGTACCGAAAGCGTCGCCTGCGGCACTGAAAACGTTGCTGACGTATATCGCAGGACTCCCTATCGGGAAGAAACGCGATGAGGTTAACAGCATCATGGAAGACACGTTGTCTCACGCTTTTGACGAAATCGTTACCAACCGAATTAACTTCAACGATGCGGTCACGGTATTACAGCGTATGCGTGCGTTGTACCAGGCGTCGAAATCGCCTAACCCGTATGTGTTGTCGTTGCGTTCTCGTATTGAGAAACTGGCCGCGAAAGAGACCCACATTCGTCACGAGTCTGCGTTAGCTGCACTGCGTAATGCGCTGCTGCTTTACTTCCTGATTCGTTCGTTACAGAAATAAAAAAGAGTTAGCCTGAGACCCCGGTGGGTCTCAGGCTAGTTTATTTTAAAGGGTTTCAATGGGCCCCGGATACCGCTAATAAGTGGATAGTGTACACCAAGTTTAGAGCGTAGGTCGTTGATGTCCCTGCCACCATTAATCCGAATACTGCTACCGCCTGCGCATACCGCGTCGTACGATGACACACACCGTGCGATGCACCGTATCGTTGTATCGATTGGTAACTGTGTCTAATCATTTTGTACGTCGCGATCCACGAAAAGAACACGAGCAAATAGTAAATTGGAGCCATCACTTCATCCTCTGGCGTTGGAGAAGCTCTCTCAAGCTTTCCATTGACGCCACGTTTTGTGTATCAGTGTTAAGTTGAGAGATGAGGGCCTGAAGTCGGTTACGAGCGGCCATTGCTTGAACCGGGTCGAGTAACCCGTGGGTCGTTCTCACTAACTGCTCAATTTCCCCCATCAGTTTTTGCTGTCGCGCTTCCTCTTCGAGCTGTAACTCTTCGTCCACCCCTTCCCGGTTTTCTGCCAAGTTACGATTACGCATCATCAATCGGCTGTTGTTGATCTCGTAATGTCCTAAGTTATTCCCAAGTAGCAATAACCACATCGCAAGTAACCAAGAAATCACAAGGTCATCGTGACCGGATGCTTTGTGGTCGATACGACCATTTTTCTCCACGAGGTTAAGAATTTGGTCGATGAGTTCTCCACAACGGAGTTTATCGGCAGACAAGCGCAACGCGGTGGTGAATACCTCACCGTACAGTTTACGACGTTTCTCCTGGTCGGTTGAGAACCCGATGTATTTGCGGAATTTATTCCAGAATTTCTCTGCGCTCCCCACTGGGCCACGGTGATACTCTTTGTAGAGATCGTCCGTACGCGAGTAGTCCTGGGTGATTCGCACAAACAAACGACGGTGTAAATCAGGCACCCGCGTTTGCAATTGCAGGATAACCGCATCTGCAACGGATGAGCCCGTTGAGCGTCGTTCCAGAATCAGTACCGTGTTCGGATATCGCACCATAAAATCCGCTAAATGGATCGCGAACGAAATAACGTTGGATTCATTAACGGTAAGCTTACCGGCGTACTCGGCCGTGACTGAGTTGACGATGGACATGGCGATCGCATCTCGACCTACGGCTTCGGAGGTATCCAAACCGATGACATGACGATCTTTGAGTTTCATCATCATCTCTTCTTCGGTGTAGTACCAGTCGGTAACGTAGTTTTGTGGTGAGATATCTTTGAACACTGCACGCATTCGTGAAGCATTCATACGATCTGCATCTTCCGCTGAGAACGGCTTGTTCAGACCACCTGTCGTCCATTCCCCACCGAAGTCACGACGGATCTGGTCAGGGGTACCTTTGGCGTTCGCAATCATTGCCGCTAACTGTTCATCGGTGGTCCCGAGCTGACGGTGGTTGTACTTCACGTAGAACATGATACGCGGTACTTCTGCTGTGGAGTTAGAACGGATGATGTCGATGAGCTGTTTACGGGTTGGAATGTCGATATAGCGCTCATCCCACATAATCCCTGACGTCATCAGCTCGTACATGTACTTGCCTTCTTCCGTCGCTAAGTCACCAGGGGTTGTTGCGAATACGTTACCGTAAGGAACACCTTCCGCTTCGTTAATACGACGTGCCGCTGTACCGGATGCCAGCGCTGCCGGTAGAATGTGGTGTACGTTTTTGGTAAAGGGGCCTTCGTCCGAGAACAGACGACCGGCGGTAAGTCCACGACCGATACCGTTAGCGGACTCTGGGTCGTTTTGGCCGATACCCGTAATCAGTTTGTTACCCTGGGCTAAACACGCAAAGGTTTCTCGGTTATCTGGGTCATCAGGATGGTGTGGCCAGAGGTAACTCGGTAAACCGTTACGAAGTTGTTTCAGTTTGTTGATAGTTTCTTCACGCAGTGCCGGGCCTTTTGTGATAAGAATGGTTCGGGAGTTTTCTAAGAAACGAATCAACCACAGCAGTAAGCCACTCATCCCGACGGTTTTACCGTGCTGACGCAAGAACTCGACAGCGACGTCGATGTTGTTAAAGAAAATCCAGTACATCGAGAAGTTACCACGGTCGATACGGAACGGGGAACCGTACTTCATACCGTCCGCAGGCACCCTGACACATTCCCTAAACCAGTACCACGGGTTCTCAGCACATTCGATGGCGATGTATGCCTTCATCTGTTCTGAAAGGTTTTCATCGAACGGGTCTACGCCCTGCAACAGTGGGTTATGCAACGCCAGGTGAATATACCAGTGCTTTACACCCAGTTTTTTCAGTAAGTTAGCAAACTTGATAAAGGATTTGTTTGTTGTTTTATCGTCAACAATAGCGCCTGGATAATAACGCCAGTCCGATTCACGTAGTATCATACAGACTCCTAACCTCCTACCCTTGCGGGTAGGAGGTCTTTTATTTTTTATTCGATGTGATGCGCGAGCATCGGTGACGCTGCAAGGTTAAGCGTATCGGTTGGAGTACGACGAATCCAACGGATCACCAACGGTGCGTCTAACGGGACGCGGTAATCGATAACTTTCTTATCTAACCATTCGTCCACGCTGTAGGTGTAAACTTTACCCCCAACGTGAATTTCGAAATGGGTAGGTTCAGGCGGTTCCGATTCGTTACGGCGATCGTACAACGGATAAATCGGTTCGTACAGCAGTTTAAGCCACTCTGCTTTCGAGCTGACTTTGTTACTGACGTCGATTTCCGAGTAGTTAACGTTGGAGTATTTGAACTCCGCCCATACGTTTTCACCGTATTTCTCACCGTCAGGCAGATACTCCAGAATGAAGTTGGTGTTCAGTTCGTTACCCGGATTTACCAGCGTAATCGCAAACGACTGCGACTGGATAAACGCACGGAACTTACTGTCTACCTTGCTGATGTCAACCTGGACGTTTAGACGCTGTTTTACACCCATCAGTAACGGGTCAAACGTGGTGCCCGTCGTGTAGTTCACATGTGCTGTCGCATCGTAAACCTTACCACGCGTCAGGTTATACAGCAGGAAGTCCAGACGATAACCACGGGTAGCATCCAACCATCTCGGTACCACAAACAGTTTCATGGAGTAAGCCCCATCAACCTGTTCGGTGACAGCGGTGTAGTTCTTCACGATGGTGTCACCGACGATATCCGTACCACCGTAAGTTTCCCCTTTCGAGAGCTTGTAACTCAGTACGCAAGGGAGACTGTTACCGGCGTTAGACGCAATGTAGAAGGTATCGTGAGAACCGGCGTTACGTAAGCCGTTGAATTTCACACGCGCCTGGTCTATCGGTAAACGTTTGGTACCGTCACTGTAAATCACATCACACCACAACGGAATAGAGTCGATAGGCATGTTGATAGGCAGCGTCAGTGTCGTACCGTCGTTGTCGACCAAGAACGGAGAAACCAGCTTAATACCCAATACCGTACGAACCGGTGTTTCCTGTGCCATCACCAGGTTGGTTTTGATGATGTGGGCATGACCGATTTGTACCACGTTACCTACGTCCGAGTACACGGCAAACATACACGCTTCACCGTTCTCAACGTCGGCTAAGCACGCACCGGGTAGCGTTTGTTTAACAACACGTTCAGCGCCTTCCACCGAGATGGTCTGTACGGGCAGGTACGTGTATTTGAGTTTACCGTCTTTGTAATACCCTGACAGGATTTCTGCGTGGTCATCTACGGTGCTCCCACGGAAGACACGTACACCGTCTACGTCAGGCCCTTCAAACGTCAACGCGTTATCCAAGACCATCGTTGCAGGCAGTTTTGAACTGTCCACGTAGACACGGTATTTGTCACTTCGTAACGGGTAGTGACCGTTCAGACGTCCGTCCTGGTTGGCAACACCCACCCCACCCCACGGTTCAGTTTCCCACGAGGGTTTCGCGTAGTTAACGCTTACGACGATATCAAAACCAGAGGTGATATCGTTAACGATCAGATCTTTCGGGTTCGGTACGTAACCGGTAGGTCGTTCCGCCGCGTAAAGCTCCTCAGGACGCCATACACGGAAACCGCGATCCTTGTTGATAATGTCAGTTGTTAAGGCCATGATTAACCCTTGATTTTCAGATACTGGTTCAGCTGAACTTCACCGTTCAGGTACCGTTCGTTTACGCGGTCTAAGAACGCAAAACCGAGTTCGTTGATTTCCACCGTCTCGTATTTGACATGCGGGTGGAGTTTGACGAACGCTTTATCGTAACCGATATACGCCGGGTCGAAGGGAAGCAGATCTTTGTAACGTTCCATGATCTCATCCAACTGAGTCGTTGAGATACGGTAGTCAGGATCGTCTTCTCGCAGGATTAAAATACCGTTCAGGTAATCCCACAGGATTTTGTTCAGTGTCGGCGAATACAGGTGGTATAAGTGCGGTAGCGGTACCGGGTTTTCAGGCGGTGGTGTTGGGAACCAGTGTGCCATGTAATTCTCAACACGTGTGTCCAGGTCTCGGGCAACGTCACGCAGTTCGTAGGTGTCCCCGGTGACCATCGTCCGTAACGGGATAGTCGGGTCATCAACTGAATACGGATAACCGTCGTCAACGATATTGACCCCAACGGTGTTGTCCTCACGGAACACCACTTCATCACGCAGCAGTAAAGAACCGCCAGCCACAACACGAATGACTTTGTCATCACGACAATCGAATTGGCTGTTGTTAGACAGTAAGCCGCTGGAGACAAACCCGTGTTTCGGTATACGCAGCGTACCCGTTACTCCACGGCAACGTACGGCGATGTGGTTGTCTTCGTCGTCACTTACCCAGGACTTACACACCACCACGATTTCAGGCCAAATAACGTGATAGTCGATACCGTGTACCAGCGGGTGGCCATTTAACCACACTTCAACGGTTTCCATCGGAATCCACAGCGTACGCTGATTCCCTTCCTGGTTACGCGCCATAATCGGAATACGGATTTCCCCTTCCCGTACTGCAAAGGTGGTCTCGAAGAACAGATGACGGTCGTCGTAAATCACCGTTGGATGACGTCGCGTTCTGTCTACCGACCAGGTAATCTTGTTCCCGTCCCGTTCGTAGTCCGTCCCTTCTACCGCTTCGATATACTCGTCACGAGGAATATCGTCAATGACTTTACGTAACCAGAGGTTAACGTTTTCCCCTTCGTTAATCACGAAGTCGTCCGCGTTATCGACAATGGTCACCGCGTCGTCTTTTGCCCCCGCAATCGCTTCGATAATGCGTGCGTTGGGATTACGAGCTTGGTAAACGTCATAACCCGTGTTTTGATGCGCTTCTAACAGTAAACCGTCTCCGTCGTATTCGTATACGGTGGAGTTAACCGCCAGTAACGCAGGAAGCGTTGCACGATAACCGCCTTCGGTTAGAGTCAGGCGTTGTGGCGTATCGGCCGCGTAACGCGTAACGGCATTATAACCGTAAGCGTCGGTACACAAGTCACGGTTAATGTTTTCCAGTTTAGCCGCAGCCAAACGGTTAAATGCAGCCTGTTCTAAGTTAGCGGCTTGCCACTCCGTTACGTTGGCGTTAGCGCCAATCATCGCGTCGATAATCAGCTCGTCAGTGAGGCGATACAAATCGTGGACGTGGGTCGAGTTATACAGCGGTGTAATGTCCAGATAGTCGTCACGGATAATAAGACGAATGACCAGTTCATCTAGGTCGGTGATAGACTCGTTAAAGACGTTACGGTATTTCGCAATACGTTCAGTCGGGATAGCCAAATCGTTCCACGTTAGCTGACGCATCGCCTGGTGACGATGACGGTGGTAATAACGGCCGCGACCTTTCCAGAACAGCTGAATTTCAGCGTCGTTGTTGAAAATCCAAATCCCGTCTTTTTTCGGAATGTGGAGCAAATACTTACGCTTGCTGTCGAGCGTAGACATAAACGTCGGTAAGTCGCCACAACGGAATTCAACGATGCGGCGTACACGACCGTCAACACGAATGTCGATGTCGTCCCAGACTTTAATGTCTTGCGTTTTCGGCGACTCGATTAATTCGCCGTTTAACCAGAACTCAACGTAACCTTTATTCTGTTGCTTAAGTAGGTTATACCGATCGACGACTCTCTGAATCTGTTCGCGGTTAGGCGGTGAGTAATACTCAACGGTGGTTGGGTTGATGTACGGCGCGTTTTCACCCCCACTGTAACCTGGATAAATTCGCAGGTAGCAGGTGTCTTTTTCTAACCAGCTATAGCGATCGGATTGTGGGATAGCCATGTAAACCATCCCAGAGCTGGTGCGGTAAAAGTAAACGAATTCAGAGGGGATCGTAACCCCGTTTTCGTTATAGACCAACATCCAGGTACTGAAGCCGTTCACACACGTTGAAAGTTTCTTCCAACGGTTTAGGGGAATGGCTAAGTTCCCCCAGTTTACGTGAAGTTTATCAATAACGAATGCGTGCCACCAGGTATTTTCTTTCGGTAGCGCTACCGGTGTCCGACCGTGTTTGAAAAAGCCGATCGCCCCGGTCTTGGGTGAAAGACGGAAGGGTGCAATGTTCAACACCCCGTCGAGATATGGACGCTGCCACGCTTTTTGGATGGCGTGGGCGACCAGCCAGTTCTCCATAGTGGACCTCTTACTGGATATTTAAGGGTTTGGTATTCTGGTTCAGTAATGTATCGTAAGCGATAGTAAACGCATCTTTACGTTTTGCTACGTCACATTTCTTAATCAGCCCACCCAAACGTGAACGGTTGAACACCGAGTTTTCTAAACAGGTGCGAACAATCACAAACAGTGACGGCGGATATTCAATGGCACTGGTTACCAACTGACGGTCGTAGCTGATGTAGCTGCCTAAGCTGGTCGCCAGCATTGACTGCAAGCTAACTACGCTCAGTTCATTAAGACGTGGGATACCTGCTGCTTTAACCATCTCAACGAATTCACCGATATTACGCGGGAACAGAAACTCGGTATTGCCGGTGACGGTTTCGAAAAACTGGGGCGAGAGACGCAGTTCACGTTCCAACTGCTGCTGCATACGCAGCATTTTTACTTCATCTTCGAAGTTGTTATAGAACTGTCCTACGGAAAACAGCGCTGCGAGTGCCTTGACTTGACCGCTTTGATATGGAGCAAGTGCATAGGTGTGTTCAATCGCATCGCTAATCCACCTGCTGAAGATCTCATGGTGATAAGACATTCGGGCCATCAACGCACCGAGCTTATCATTGTTCCGTTTCCACACTAATTCCCAACGTGCTTCGTCCAGACGTAATTGGTGCTCAATGGGGTTACGAATTTTTAACTCGCCGTTTTTATCGAGCGTCGTAAAAGTTCGTGCGTCAACGTACACGTCATCACCAATGACGATAGGTAACGGGAACGGTTTTACATCGGCTGTTTCGATAACGTAATGGACTTCTTCAGACTGAGCAACAGTTTGGTTAACCTTACGAGCCAATTCCAAGTCCGCGTGTAAGCGGGTAAGGTCTATGGTATTAAAGGGAGTGCCGTTGTAAGCGTTTTTGAGTGCCATGAGTATGATACCTTAGTATGACCCTTTTTCAAGGTCTTAAAGACTGAATATGGAGACGTTCCATGAGTTTTATTCCACGAAACGGCGCGCCGTTGAATAAC
>JAEWFE010000219.1 GCA_023389005.1 Bacillota bacterium | reverse complement strand
CAGTATTTGTTTTTTCTAAAATACGGTCTGCCAAGGTAGATTTCCCATGGTCGATATGGGCGATGATTGAAAAATTACGAATCATCTCTTGGCGTTTTTTCATTTCTTCAATCGTATGCATGTTTTTTTCTTCCTCACATCTTTTTTTCAGTCTTTTTATTATACCAATGATTCTAGTTGTTTGGCAATAGTTAAAAAATACGAATGCAGCCTAACGATTGACGCTAGACTGCATAAGAATCGATTATGCTTTTTGTAAATTTTTATTCGCAGTTGATAACATTAAACGAATTCGATTTAACTGATTCACAATTGATATTCCCGGATCGTAATCAATAGCCGTAATATTTGCATTTGGGAAAGACTCACGTAAGGTTTTAAGCATGCCTTTCCCTACAACATGATTAGGCAAACAGCCAAATGGTTGCATACAAATGATATTATCCACACCCGATTCTAACAGATGAATCATTTCGCCTGTTAGGAACCAACCTTCTCCAGTATGACTACCAATCGAGATATACTCTTGCGTCGATTGTGCTAGATGTTTAATCGAAGCAATACCTTCAAAACGTTGAGACTTCTCTAACTCTTTATGCATCGGTTTTTCTAATTCTTCAATAATTTTAAGGGCTAAACTAGACAAATATTGTGCTTGTTTACTTTGACCAAGATGCTTACTGCGCCAAACCTGGTTGTATAAAGAATAGTTCATAAAGCCAATCAAATCAGGAACAACCGCTTCAGCTCCTTCTGATTCTAACAATTCGACAATATTATTATTCGCGATTGGAGAATACTTCACTAAGATTTCTCCCACGACACCAACACGTGGTTTTACAATATCTAGAAGTTCAATTTGATCAAAAGTGCGAATAATTTGTTTCATATGATGATTAAAACGTGAAAATGAACCTTTGCGAACATCTTCTTTAGCAATTTCTAAGTAATGTTCATACCAGCGATTGACTTCCCCTTGATTTTTTTCATAAGGTCTTGTGCGATATACCACACGTTCGAATAAATCACCATACATCGCAGCAAGCGCTATTCGTTTGACGAGCGGAATCGTTAATTTAAAGCCTGGTGAGGATTCAACACCTTTATTGCCCATTGATAGTGAGATAACAGGGATTTGAGCAAAACCAGCATCACTTAAAGCTTTTCTCAATAGCGGAATATAATTTGTAGCTCGGCAACCACCACCTGTTTGCGTCAACATGACTGAAGTATTGTTTAAATCATATTCCCCACTTTGGAGCGCTTCTAATAATTGGCCAATGGAAATAATTGCCGGATAACATGCATCATTATTTACAAAACGTAACCCCACATCAATCGCTTGAGAATTTTCAGTCGGTAAAGATACAACATTATAACCACACGCTTGAAAGGCTTGGTCTAGTAAACCTTCTTGGTGAATTGGACTGAGCATCGGTAAAAGTATGGTGTGTTTTTTCTTCATTTCTTTGGTGAACACAATCGAATCTGGCACCACAACTTCACTATAATCAAGCATCGATTTTTGTTCTCTTTCATCAATCGCAGCTTTTAATGAACGTAGGCGGATGCGAACAGCTCCCAAATTAGTTCCTTCATCAATTTTTAAAACAGTATATAGTCGATGGTGACGATTTAAAATTTCTTGCACTTGATCACAGGTTACCGCATCAATCCCACAGCCAAAAGAGTTCAATTGTACAAGTTCGAGACTCGGTGTATGGCTTACTACCTTAGCCGCAGCATATAAACGCGAATGATACATCCATTGATTAACGACACGTAATTTTTCAACATCCCCTAAATGTGCAATACTATCTTCAGTAAACACGTGGAAACCTTCTTGAATCATCATTTCTGCAATCCCATGATGAATTTCTGGATCCAAATGGTAGGGACGGCCTGCCAAAACAATTCCTCGTTGATTTTTCGACAACATTTTTTCAAGCAAGTCTTCCCCTTTTTGTTGGATATCTTGTCGACACTTAGCTAATTCTACAAATCCTTCATGAACCGCTTGTTGCCATTGTTCTAAGTTAATAGGGAAATCTTTAAAACATTCAGCCAAATTTTGGGCAACTACTTCAGGTTTGGATAAATCAAAATATGGATGACGATAATCTACCTTGCCTGCTCTGATTTCATCAAAATTATTCGCAATCACCTCTGGATAACTTTGAACAATCGGACAGTTAAAGTGATTTTGGGCCTCTTCAAATTGATTTTGCTCAAAAACAACACTTGGATAAAAAATGCAATCAACGTTTTGTTCGATAAGGGCTTGAATATGGCCGTGAACCAACTTGGCAGGATAACAAACCGTATCACTCGGAATCGTTTCAATGCCTTTTTCAAACAATTCTTTATTCGAACGTGGTGATAAGACTACTTTAAAGCCCACCTTCGTAAAAATCGTATGCCATAGTGGATAGTTTTCATACATGTTTAATACGCGAGGAATACCCAGTGTACCATTTATTGACTCTTTATCTTTTAATGAGCGGTATCTAAATAGTCGGCGATACTTATAGTCCACTAAATTGGTGCGACGATTTTCTTTAGGGATTTTGATTTTAGCCCCACGTTCACAACGGTTACCAGTGATAAATTGACGGCCATCATTGAATAGCGTGACAGTCAACATACAATTATTTTCACATAAACCACAATGCGTAAATTCTTTTTCACAAGTAAATTGATTTAATTCTTCTTGTGTAGCCATTTGTGATTTCTCATCAATTTCGGCATTTTCTAAAGCAATCAGCGCACAACCGAACGCCCCCATTAACCCAGCAATACTCGGACGGATGACTTGGCGACCAGATAATAATTCAAAAGCACGTAAAACAGCATCATTATAAAAAGTACCGCCTTGACAAACGATTTTTTCGCCTAAATCTTCTGGCTTTCTGACTTTGATCACTTTAAATAGGGCATTTTTAATGACTGAATAGGATAGTCCAGCTGAAATATCCGCGACACTTGCCCCCTCTTTTTGGACTTGTTTTACTTTTGAATTCATAAAGACTGTACATCTAGAACCTAAGTCAACCGGATGAGCAGAAGTAAGAGCAATTTTGGCAAAATCTTCAATGTTATAATTTAAACTCTTAGCAAAAGTTTCAATAAATGAACCACAACCTGATGAACAAGCTTCATTGAGTTGAATTGCACTTAAAGCCCCGTCTTTTATGGTCATCGCCTTCATATCTTGACCGCCAATATCTAAAATAAAGTCCACGCCCGGTTGGAAATGATTCGCTGCTTTATAATGGGCAATGGTTTCAACTTGCCCTAAATCAAGTTTCAATGCATGTTTAATCAAGTGTTCGCCATACCCAGTGACACAAGACTTAGCAATATAACAATCTTCAGGTAGTTTTTGATAAATGTCTTGGATGACTTCGATAACACTTTCTAACGGTTTCCCTTTATTATTGCCATACGATTGATAGCAAATTTGGGACTCTTCATTAATCAAGATAACTTTACTCGTGGTTGATCCAGCATCAATCCCTAAAAACAGCGGCCCTTTTTGCTGAGAAAGTAGTTGGTATTCAACCTTGCTTTCTTGATGTCTTTTTTGAAATTCAGCCAATTCTACTTGATCTTTAAACAAAGGGGGCAGCGTCTGGCTTACACTCACACTTGCATTTTTTTGTGATGCTAATTGTTGAATCAATGAATCAATCGTTCTGGTTTGTCCATTATTTGCTAAAATAGCCGCACCAATCGCGACATAATACTGTGAATCATCCGGGAAAATGACCTGTTCAGGCAGCAATTGTAAGGT
>JAEWFE010000074.1 GCA_023389005.1 Bacillota bacterium | reverse complement strand
TCAAAAGAAGTGGTCAAAGCATTAGGCGGGACTATCTGGGCTACTAGTATTGAAAATTATGGTTCGACGTTTTATATCAGTTTACCTTATGAACCGTTTGAGGAGGAATGGTGGGATTGAAATATTTAAATCGTGGGATTCGTTTATGTTTGGTTGCATTGATTGCTTTGAGTTTCTATCTTTCATATCTCATTTGGTTATCTCCTGAACGAAATGAAGAAAATCAAGAGCAAGAGATGAGTCAAAAAATTACAGATATTCGCCCAAAAAAAGAATTGTTTTTGCCTACAAGTGTTTCATATCACGATGATAAACAAATTAACATAAGTAATTCACCAAGTATCTTATTATCTTTACATCATTTTTTTAAAGATCAAGAAATTCGTCGTCTACAAATCTATGCCTATGAAAATGAAGAATCTTTATTAAAAAATTTATCAAAGGAAAATTATGTTTCTTTTGATTATTTGTCAAAAATGAATTTAAATGAATATTTATCTGTTTATCAATTACGATTGTCAAATAACGATAAACATAAACTAAAAAGTATTTATTTTGATGAAATGAGATTGAATTTAAAGCAAAAGCAACTAGTCTTTATTAATCACGAAGACCAGCAAGTGTTTAAATTTCATGTACAAATTGATTTAACCCAGATTGAAAACTATCTTAAAAAGCATCAAAAACAATTTCAATTGCATGAAGGTGAATTTAAGATGGTTTCCGGACAAGTTTATAGTAAAGATCCTATCAAATTACAGTTATACTCTTATATCTCAACGGATCAACCTTATACACTTTTTCGTGATGCATTCTTTTTAAATACACGTGATATCAAAGTGAATGATGATACAAATGATGCTTTGGTCTTAAGTAATCATCAAGGCGATATGCTGTCTATTTCATTGAATGATCAAATGGTGCATTTTCGTGCGAATCAAGTGGATTTTCATAATCAGAATATGTATAGTGTAAGTGCGGATTATGTCTCTCGCTTAGGAACGAACCTAGGACAATTGCGTTTCTTTCAACGTGAAGATAAGAAGATTATTTATCGTGCGTTTGTCGAAGGATATCCATTATTTAGAAAAGATGATAACGGAAAAATTGTAGTTTCCTTTAGTGATTTAGGTCAAGAAAATACTAGAAATATGGAGATTAGTGGGAATTTAACTACATTACAAGTTCCAATTCCTTCTGATAAGACAAAAACACTGCCAGGTGCTTTAACCATTTGTGAAAAGTTGCAATCCTTAGGTATCAAAGCATTACCAGAAATGACGATTGGTTATTTGTGGGAGGAAATACAAGGTACTGGAGTGGTGGATTTAACACCGACTTGGTTTGCTTATTATCAAAATCAATGGCTACCATACGATGAATTGGTACAAATTTTATCAAACGGGAAAGGGGCTTAAAAAATGGATTTCAAACGAATAGAAGCAATTTTTCTGGTCGCTTTCCTTTGTTTAGATATTTTCTTGTTTTCGATTTATCGACAATCACAAAATGAGCAGACACCAATCAATAATTCCTCTACCATCAAAATTACGCAGCGTTTAAAAGAAGATAAAATCAAGTATGAGGGCAAAATTTCATCTGAGCATACGGATGGTTATTATCTTAGTGCTACCCAGACAAATTTAAATACGGAATTGCAAAATATGAAAAAGACAAAGAAATTGGAAAATGTCGATGTTTTGCGAAGTAGTGTGAAAGATAATTTACTTTCTTTAACCCCAGAAAAAGATTTATCCGTCAATAAAAAAGGACAGATTCCGACATTGGTTCGTGAAACATTAACAAATCAGAAAGAGATTATCCTCGGAAAAGATTATCGCTATCAAGACGAAATTCATCAACAAAGTGATGGCTATTTGGATGTTTATGCTTGTCAGAAATATGAAGGCATTCCAATAAATGATATTACTGCTCAAATCAAATTCACGTTAAAGAAAAATGATGAGAATTATCGCCTTGAAAAGATTCAGCAAATGCATTTGAGCAATTTAACGGCTTTACGAGAAAAAATGCCGCTAGTCTCTGAGGAAGATGCTTTAACGACGCTTTATATTAATAATAAATTGAGTAAAAATGATGAAATTTTATGGTCGAAATTAGCTTACACATTGGTACTACAAGTGAGAGGGAAAAATGTTTATGTACCGGCTTGGTTTGTGTCAATACGGCATGAAGACAAAAAAGAGCAAGTCGAAATAGTCAATGCTTTTCGTAATCGTATCATTACGAATGCTGCAGTTCGTAAAGTAGAAAATAAATAAATTTTACAGTATAATGACCTTAGATAAAAGAGGTGTGAACTTTTGGAAACAGGACAAGCTTTTGAAATTAGTATTTTAGCTAGTGGTTCGACAGGGAATAGCTTATATTTAGAGACGGCTGAAAAAAAGATTTTAGTCGATGCTGGTTTAAGTGGTAAAAAAATCGAATCCTTAATGCAGCAAGTCGGTAAAAATCCAGCAGACTTAGATGCTATTTTGGTGACGCATGAACATTCCGACCATATTCAAGGGGTAGGAGTCTTAGCACGGCGTTATGATTTAGAAGTCTACGCAAATGAACTAACTTGGAAAGCCATGGATAAACACTTGGGTAAAATTCCCGTTGAAAAGAAAAAAATCTTTGAAATGGGTACAAAGATTACTTTTGGTGATATGGATATTGAAAGCTTTGGTGTATCACATGATGCCGCCGCGCCACAATTTTATCGTTTTTATAAGGATAATAAGTCTTTTGTCATGTTGACAGATACTGGTTATTGCAGCGATCATATCCGAGGAGTCATTAAAGGGGCAGATGCTTATTTAATTGAAAGTAATCATGATTTAGAAATGTTACGAATGGGCGGTTATCCTTGGGCTTTAAAGCAAAGAATCTTAGGGGATAAGGGCCATTTGTCTAATGAAGATGGTGCTTTAGTGATGACTGATGTTTTAACTGATAAAACCAAACGCGTCTATCTTGGTCATTTAAGTCGTGAAAATAATCTTGTTGAATTGGCCCATATGACAATGGAAGATACCTTAAAACGTTATGATTTTGGTGTTGGCGAGACTTTTGATATTTATGATACAAGTCCAGATACAGCGTGTGAACCTTTCGTATTATAGTAAATAAAGATGTTTGATTATCTCAATTATTAGATAGTCAAGCATCTTCTTTTTTAGTTTTTTAGACAAAATACTTGCAAATAGAGCGTAAAATGAGTAATATATTATTTGTAGTTAGCACTCAACTGTTTAGAGTGCTAATATCTAGATATTTATCTTTTTTGGAGGGATTCATTGTGTTAAGACCTTTAGGAAATCGTGTAATTATTGAAGTTGCACAAGAAGAAGAAAAAACAATTGGCGGGATTGTATTAGCCTCTGCTGCCAAAGAAAAACCACAAACCGGTACAGTCATTGCTGTAGGAAGTGGCGAAGTATTAAAAGATGGTACAAAAGTTGAAGTTCCAGTAAAAGTTGGCGAAACGGTGATGTTTGAAAAATATGCTGGTTCTGAAGTGAAATATGAAGGAAAAGAATATTTAATCGTTGCGGCTAAAGATATTATGGCCGTTGTAGAATAAGATTGAGGTGAAAAATAATGGCAAAAGAAATTAAATTTGCAGAAGACGCACGTGCAGCCATGCTACGTGGGGTAGATAAATTAGCGGATACAGTTAAGGTAACATTAGGACCAAAAGGACGTAATGTCGTTTTAGAAAAATCATTTGGTTCACCATTAATTACCAATGATGGTGTGACCATTGCCAAAGAGATTGAATTAGAAGATCATTTTGAAAACATGGGAGCTAAATTAGTTTCTGAAGTCGCATCAAAAACAAATGATATCGCTGGTGATGGTACAACTACAGCTACTGTTTTAACCCAAGCTATCGTACGTGAAGGTTTGAAAAATGTGACTGCTGGTGCCAACCCATTAGGTATTCGTCGTGGGATTGAATTAGCAACTAAAGCAGCGGTTGAAGAATTACACAATATTTCAGCAATTGTTGACTCTAAAGAAGCAATTGCCCAAGTAGGTGCAGTATCTTCAGGTAGTGAACAAGTAGGTAACTATATTGCCGATGCGATGGAAAAAGTTGGTAATGATGGTGTGATTACTATTGAAGAATCAAAAGGTATCGAAACTGAACTTGAAGTAGTTGAAGGAATGCAATTTGATCGTGGCTATCTATCACAATACATGGTTACTGATAATGATAAAATGGAAGCTGTTTTAGAAAATCCATATATCTTAATTACGGATAAGAAGATTTCAAACATTCAAGAAATCTTACCATTATTAGAACAAATCCTACAACAATCTAAACCATTATTAATTATTGCGGATGATGTAGATGGTGAAGCCCTTCCTACATTAGTGTTAAATAAAATCCGTGGTACTTTCAATGTAGTTGCTGTCAAAGCACCTGGATTTGGTGATCGTCGTAAAGCAATGTTAGAAGATATTGCTATTTTAACTGGTGGTACAGTGATTACTGAAGATTTAGGCTTAGAATTAAAAGATGCTACATTACAAAGCTTAGGTCAAGCAAGCAAAGTGGTAGTAAACAAAGATACTACGACGATTGTTGAAGGTGCTGGCGATTCAGAAAACATTGCCGCTCGTGTTCAAATTATTAAAGGTCAAATTGCTGAAACAACTTCTGATTTTGATCGTGAAAAATTACAAGAACGTTTAGCAAAATTAGCTGGCGGAGTTGC
>JAEWFE010000002.1 GCA_023389005.1 Bacillota bacterium | reverse complement strand
GTGAAAAAGCTGCTGGCCCTGCAACTCCGGTGGAAATTACTGGTTTGAATGATGTACCACAAGCCGGTGATCGTTTCGTTGTCTTTGAAGATGAAAAGACGGCGCGTGCTGCTGGTGAAGAACGTGCCAAACGTGCTTTAGTCCAACAACGTGCAGTGACCCATCGTGTTACTTTAGATAACTTATTCGATAGCCTAAAAGAGGGTGAATTGAAGGAAGTTAATGTGATTATTAAAGCGGACGTACAGGGTTCTGCGGAAGCTCTAGCCGCCTCTTTACAAAAAATCGATGTAGAGGGTGTTCGTGTCAATATCGTTCACTCAGCGGTTGGGGCGGTAAATGAAAGTGACGTTACGCTAGCTGCGGCCTCAAATGCGATTATCATTGGCTTTAACGTGCGACCTACACCACAAGCAAAACAACAAGCCGAACTTGAAAGTGTGCAAATTCGTTTACATCGTATCATCTACAAAGCGATTGAAGAAATTGAAACAGCGATGAAAGGGATGCTTGATCCAGAATACGAAGAAAAAATTACGGGTCAAATGGTGGTTCGTGAAACCTATAAAGTATCTAAAGTCGGTACAATTGCTGGATGTTATGTATTAGAAGGTTCAATTAAACGTGATAGCGGCGTACGTGTCATTCGTGATGGTATCGTGATTTACGAAGGACAACTTGCTAGTTTGAAACGCTTCAAAGATGATGTCAAAGAAGTTAAGATGGGATTTGAATGTGGTGCGATGATTGAGAAATTCAATGATATCAAAGTAGACGACATTATTGAAGCCTTCATCATGGAAGAAGTTAAAGTAGACTAATAAACAGCTGCTAAGGAGGAAGTTATGGCAAACTATCGTGATAGACGCTTAGCACAAGAAATCCAAAAAGAAGTCAATCAAATCTTGCGTAAAAAAGTTCGTGACCCACGCGTACAAGAAGTAACCATTACCGAAGTTCGTGTGACTGGGGATTTACAACAAGCAACGATTTACTATACCATTTTATCTAACCTTGCTTCAGATCGTACAAAAGCACAACAAGGGTTAGAAAAAGCAACTGGACTAATCAGACGGGAATTAGGTCATGTATTAACCTTATATAAAACACCTGAACTATTCTTTAGTTATGATGAATCTATTGACTATGGAAATAAAATTGATGAAATGCTAAGAAATTTAAATAAAGAATATTAATTTTTTGCTGAGTCAGAAAGTATCATCTGGCTCAGTTTATTTATTACAATTTTTTTGGTACTGTCTTTACTATTTGACTGACAATGATAAACACTCGGCTATTATTGAAAAATTCTATAACAATAATTACGCTAACTGTTTGCGTTTTCACTTACAAAGGTGTACAATACGGGCAAGAATGTAAGGAGAGAAAAATTTATGAAAAGAGTAACTTATACGAAAGAAATGATTGTCGACGCTGGATTAAATGTTATCTTTGAACAAGATTTTAAACATTTGACTGCGCGCGCTATTGCTAATGAATTAGGCTGTTCCCCACAACCCATTTATTTGCAATTTGCGAATATGGATGATTTAAAAGATGCGATTGTCGCGAAGTTATGGCAACGATGTCATAATTATATGGAGCTCAAGCATAAAAAAGATAACCGTAAAATGATCAACTATCCCTTATCTTTTATCCGTTATGCATTAAAGAAACCAAATTGGTATCAGAGCTGTTTTCAAGATATGAGTGGGAATCCAAAAGAGATAAACGAAAAGCTAAAACTGTATTTTATGACTGAGATTTTTGAATTTAATCGCAACTTAACCGATAAGGAACAAAAATTCTTCTTTATTGAAGCTTTTGCCTATATACATGGGCTAATTGGTGTGGTAAATAGTGGCCGCATTCGTAAAGATGAGTCACAAATCGCACAAAGATGGGAAAACTACTTACAGGATTTAGCACAAAGATATCCATTAAATTTTGATGCGCATTAGTAGTATGTAAACTTTTTTGTTATCATATGAATAAAGTGCTATTGCAAGATTTTGAAAAGCGCATTAGAATATGAGTGAATAAAGGAAAAGTTCTATACAGGAGAAGTAGTCTAGATGATTGGAAAAAGGATAGCAGTAAATTAAATGGTGCTTTTGTCTGAAAAAACAAGAGTACCATTTAATTTTTTTTGCACACTTTGATTCGCTCAAGGTGTTTTTTTGTGCTTGATTTGTTCACTTGTTTTTATTCTATATGTAGGCTAAAATGGAGAAGTGTGATTTTATAGTAAAGGAAGGAAAACATGGAAGGCATTTTACCTTTATGGAAAGAACGTGGCTTAACAAGTCATGACTGTGTATTTAAGTTACGCAAAATTTTACATATGAAAAAGATTGGCCATAGTGGGACTTTGGATCCTGATGTTGACGGGGTTTTACCAATCTGTATCGGACGTGCGACAAAGGTTGTGGAATATTTGACCGATTCTGGCAAAGTCTATGAGGGCGAAATCACTCTAGGCTATTCTACGACAACAGAAGATGCTAGTGGTGAAATCGTTGTACAAACACCTATCAAAGAACCGTTAGCAAATGAATTGATTGATAGTACGATGCAGACTTTTATTGGTGAGATTACACAAATTCCACCCATGTACTCAGCAGTTAAAGTGAATGGTAAGCGATTATATGAATATGCACGTAATGGCGAAACCGTTGAAAGACCTGTCAGAAAAGCCCAAATTTATCGTTTTCAAAGAATCACAGAGCCGGTCTTTAATGCGCAAAAACACACGCTATCATGGCGTTTTCAGGTAGCTTGTGGCAAAGGTACTTATGTCCGTACGCTCGCTGTTGATTTAGGTGAAAAATTAGGTTTTGCGGCTCATATGTCCGATTTAACACGGATAAAAAGTGGTGGTTTTACCAAAGAGCAAGCCATAACTTTAGACCAAGTAGCTCAAGCGATGGCGAACAATGAGGTAGAAAAGCTGCTTTTACCTATTGAATATGGGGTTCGTGATTTTCCACGCATTGATATTTCTGAAGAGTTGACAAAAAAAGTGATGAATGGGATGCGGATTCCGTATTGGCAATTTGGCTTTAACACATGTCCAGATCGTCCAATCGCTTTATATTACAACGAGTGCGTATTAAGTATCTATGAAGTCAGCCCAAATGATAAAAATATGCTTAAACCACAAAAAATGTTAAGAACGCAATTAGAAATGAAGGAATAATAGTTATGAATATCATTGAATTAAGACATCCGTATGAAAAAGAACGCGTAATTAAGGAAGAAGTTGTTTTGGTGCTAGGCTTTTTCGACGGAGTACATCGCGGTCATCAAGCAGTAATTGCACAAGGAAAAAAACTAGCAAAAGAGAAGAATCTGAAACTCGCGCTAATGACTTTTAACCAACATCCATCCATCGTTTTTCAAAAAATGTCAAAAGAAACGATGACTTATTTAACGAGCATGCATCAAAAAGCACAATTATTTGAAAAAGCTGGGGTGGATTTATTATATGTGGTTGATTTCACTTCAGCCTTCGCAAAACTAACACCCGAAGCCTTTATCGAACAATATATCATTGGTTTGCATGCTAAAGTAGTGGTGGCTGGTTTTGATTATACGTTTGGCTATCAAGGAAAAGCAACGATGAAAGATTTAGCAAAATTAGCGCACCAACGCTTTGAAGTCATCGAAGTTCCAGAATTAAGCGAGCATGGTCAAAAAGTTAGTTCAACTGCGATTCGTCAAGCACTAGCAAAAGGCGATATGCAAGCAGTCAATGAATTATTAGGTTATCCGTATACGATAGAAGGAACTGTGATGCATGGCGATGCGCGTGGCCGTACACTGGGATTTCCTACAGCGAATATTCGCTTTGCTCCAACGACGCGCTTACCAATTGAAGGCGTGTATGTTTGTGAATTTAAGGTGGGCAATACCTGGCATCAAGCTATGGGATCGATTGGCCATAATGATACGTTTGGTGAAGGACGTAAATTAACAGTAGAAGTCTTTATTTTAGATTTTCAGCAAGAAATTTACGGGGAATTTGTGGAAGTGCGCTGGCTACATCTACTTCGTGAACAAATCAAATTTGATGGAGCTGAGAGTTTAATTCAACAACTCCATCAAGATGAGCAAGATACAAGAGATTATTTTGCAGTCTTAGCAAAGTAATCATGATTTTTGAACATTGATTAGCTGAAATTCTTCGCTATCAGGTACTTTTATGATGAGAAATCCGTCTGGCAAGGTCGCAGGGGAAACGTCTTTGATATTTTTTCCGCTTGCAATTTGCGCCATACGGATTAATTCTTTTTCATCTTTACTACTGGCTACCAGATTTCCGAGATTAAAAAGGACATTTTCTTCCATGACAATCACTTCCTTGTGTATATTATATCAAAAATGAGAAAGAAAGGGGGATGGAAATGTTAGAGGCGATTTCAAGTTATATTCATAT
>JAEWFE010000269.1 GCA_023389005.1 Bacillota bacterium | reverse complement strand
TGATGAATACGTTCTTTCATTTCACGAGCGGCCTTATTGGTAAAGGTAATCGCTAAAATATTCCAAGGATTTACGTAACATTCTTCAATTAAATAAGCCACGCGATGAGTCAACACCCGTGTCTTCCCACTTCCTGCACCAGCCATTAATAACAGCGGTCCTTGAGTAGTCGTCACGGCTTGGCTCTGACGTGGATTCATTCCATTAAGTAACGGGCTATTTACTGACATTGACAACATCCTTTTCATTTAGTTTCAATCTTTTTAATTATACCACGAATGCACGTTCTATTAAATGCTAACACACAAAAAAGCCCACGAATTTTCCGCGGGCTGGGAATAATAACTATACAAAACATACTATCTAAAAGTAATCTCGTCAAAACAATATCAAAATCCGATGTCCGAACATTAATGGGATTTTATTTTGTCGTTGAGTAACCGTTCATATTTTTTGATTAAATCTAGAATCTGATTAAAATTCAATTGTTGCCTAAAGATCATCTGTTTCATTTGTTGAAAATCACTTTCAAACACTGAAATAGCCTCGTTTGAAGGAATTAGTTTGATATTACCTTGTTTGATTTCATCATATTTCGCCCAATTACACGGATAAAATTTTTTATTAAAATCAACTACTTTAAATAAAACTTCAATATTTTCTAAGCTTTCATCCATCATGCTATGTTTTAACAATTTATAAACATCATAATAGTGTCTTGAATATCTCATTGGATAATTTCCGTTGACCCTATTTGCCTCACGATGTAATATGGTAATCTTTTCATAAAAAGTTCTGATACATTCTACTGTATACACTTCGAATTGATCTGAAAAAATATTCGGATATGCCTCAGAAATATATGGCTTAATTTTATACATCGAAGTAGGTATGGGTTCAGCCAGACACCCTACCTCTAACCTAATTACTTGGAGAATTGCCGTATCACTATATTTTTTAGGGTAATCGAAACATATGGTTTGGCCATCCAATTCATCAATATAAAACCTAAACTGCTTATTGGGTAATAATTTTGCAAAATCAGCAACTAATATTGGTAAAAAAACGTCTTTTAAAAAAAGTTTTGTATCAGTATTTAACATTTCGTTGAATTTTGCTTGCTTTGTATTACTACGTTTTTCGTAAGGCTCATTCTTTCCATAACCAATCAATTCCCAGTTTAAAGCTAAATCAATGTCTTCTGAAAATCTATCTATAATCCCATAAACTTTAGAAAGGCTAGTTCCCCCTTTGAAAACTATATGATTTTTATATTTAAATTCAGAGAATAGGTAGCGTAAAACGACACAAACCCAAAAATCTTTCTCAATAATCGCGGTTGATAAATTTAATTTTTCAGATGTATTTTGAATAACTAATGCTAACTCTTCTTCACTTATTTGAAGTAGTTTATCCATATTATCCCTCCTGAATTTGAAAAAGTACTTTTTGAATCCAGAATGGCAATTTTCCAGTATCCTTCGTTAAATTCTCTGGTACTTGTTGTGCATATTTTCGCAATTGATTTATCTCAACATCAGAAATATTTTCTTCACCCAATGCACGTATCGCTTGAATCAAAATGGATAACTCTCTAGAATAGCTTGTAATATTTCGGTTTGTTGTATGTTTGAAAATTATTTTTTTACCACGATATTCATATGAACGATATGGTCCATCAGAAATATAAATGTATTCATTAGGTATCTGTGTAGAAAGTCCTGTATAATTTAACGCTGTATCTCCAAATGGCGCAATTGACCAAGCAAACTTTTCTGCAATTTTTTCTGCCACTTGGTTTGCATCAGGATAAGAATACTCTTCAAGGATTTCACTATAATTCGGTTTAGTATATAACCCATCAATCAGACGATCAATTACATTTTCATTATTTAGTCGCAATAGTATTGATTTGACTGTATTTTTTGTACCATACTGATAAAAATCATTTATTGAATAGATAGTTCCTGGATTTTCACAAATAATATTTTGAATTTGTTCCGTTGTTGACATTTCTCACACCACCTTTGCACCCAAAATTATATACTTTTGGGTGCAAAATGTCAAAAAATTACCACCTTACTTTATCTCAAAAAATCAGTAAGGTGTATAACAATTATTTATTCATTCTTAACTTTTGCATTTCTAACAATTTTTCTTGTAAAGCTGGGTCTACCGCAAAAAGATACAACCCATTTACACCACGAGTTAACAAAACGTTCAACTCATTTTTCAATAAATTGTCTGAAAGATAGACCTTTTTACCATTTTTTAACGTTCTTTTTTCAACAGCTTTTTTATTTTTACTCGCTTCACGGTCAAAAACAATCTTACCATCACGATATTTCACAGATGGACCAATAATCACTCCGGCATAATTCAAGTCAAAACCTTGAATCGTAAATGTTGAGCCCACTTCATCAATCGTTTGTTCTTGTTCTGCCCAAGCTAATGATTTATTCCGACGCTTTTGTTCCTTGGTAGTGGGTAATTGCAGATTCCACGGCATATGAAAGTCCCCAACTGCTACATTCCAATACTTGCTATCAGCTGGTTTCTTCTTATCAACATAGGGCCAATCAAAAGTAGCTAGCATCCGAGATAACCCATGCTCTTGATTTTCGGCTTTTTGTTTGATTGCCGCAAACATCTCAGTTGGATTTTCAAAAACTCTTAAATCATAATTGGCATCGTCAGGGATTGGCAAGATTTCACGATAATCCGTAAAATGACGTATCAAATTAACCGTTTCTTTACTTGCATTAATCCGCATTTGATTTTGTAACTCAATATATCTTCCATGTTGAATGGCATCATGTTTCATGTAGGCAATTTCATTTTCTTCCCAATGTTGCTCACGGGACAATATCTGGTTTTCATCAAAAACAACGACCACTGTACGCGCGCGATTCAAAATATCTACC
>JAEWFE010000268.1 GCA_023389005.1 Bacillota bacterium | reverse complement strand
AAAAAGCCTGTATCTCAAGTGATAACTAAGATACAGGCTTTAATTGTTATTTACTTTAAATACATGTTCTCAAAGTGAAAGTATTGATTATAATGGAGTTTTAATAATTTACTCTTGATAAAATCCTACACCGAGTGAAGCGGATAAACTTTTTACAAAAAGGATAATTCGAGCAGGGGAGTTAATGGGTATAGAAATTCTTGACCATATCATAGTAACTGATGAAGATTATTGTTCGTTGAGGGCAGAAGGCCTTTGGCAATAAAATGTAATATCAACAAAAGTGATTTCTAACAAATAGGAGTCACTTTTTTATTGGAAAAATATTTGTTTGATGAATAAAAAACTCAAAAATAGATACAATATTTAGCTTTTTATTCGCACAAAAAAATTTCAAAAGTGGTGGTGGAAAAAGAATGAAGTTCGAAAAAATGAAAGATAGTCGTAACGAGCATAAGGGAAGTCGGGTGCAACTTTGCTTGCAAAGTTGCGAAAGTGGCTGTGCCACTTGACTTCCGTTAAATCCCTCACGGGTGCAAAAAATGATAAAAGCGATACCTCTTTTGTACCGCCTTTTGTGTGTTAGGTACCGCATTAGTGCCTATATTTATCATTTTTGTACCTCATTGGAACCTAATTTTATAAGAAATGTACCGCTTTTGTACCTTCTGTTTATGAATAAAATTTTACAAAGGAGAAATAAAATGAAGAAATTTTCAATTTATATGGATGAACATCTTGTATTTTTTTTAGATGAAAAGTTAGCAGAAATTAATAAAGATAGAACGGAAGAAGAAGGAAAAATGACAAGGAGTCAATTGATTAATGGCATGATTAAAAAGTCCATTGTTGAAAATTATTTTGGAGATGAACATGATAAATATCGCATGGCATTAGCACATAATGATGAAGTTTTAAATCGGTTGGTTGAACATATTAATGATCAAACCAATGCGATATTTCAAATCATTCATTTGATGAATGGAACTGAAATTTTGGAGGAAGATAGCAATGGCAATGAACAGTAAACATATTCGTATTTCAGAAAAAATACAAGAAGAGTTGCAAGAAATGTTAAAAGATAATCCAGAAATAAAATCCGAGTCCGCATTAATTTCTATGTTGATTCATGAAGGATATCAACGTAGATATGATGAGTTTGAGAACTATGTGACCAAGGAAGAATTTGCAAAGAAAATTAATGCAATGAGTATGGAAATAAGTAAAATTTTATTAATTGTTGGCAGCCATGCGGAATTTAATTTGATTGAACAACTTAAAGATTTTGATATGGATTTAATTAAGATTGCAGATGAAAAAGTAAAAGCACGTATTAAAAGAAGGCTAGAACAAAGGAAGTTTCAATAGTGAAAGGGGAAATGAAAGTTGAGTAGTCCATCTATCGTTTTAACTAGTCAATTTAAATTTAGTCATATTGGAAAAATCTTTGGTGGTTTTCTAGGATATATGGGACGAGAAGAGGCGATTGCAGAAGAAAAAAGAAGAGAGGTTAGTAACTCTGAAATCTATTTCAGTGAGACTTCAATTGATGAACATATCAAAAAAGAAATTAGCCAATTATTACATGATGAAGAAAAAGATTTTGATGGCTTTCTAGGATATATGAAACGTTCTGAAGCAATACTTAACGAAACAAATCATGAAAAGAAAGTTAATCAATTTATTGAATCTGAATTATTTAACGAAAAATATTTTGAACAAACAACCAAACAATATACAGGATTATTCACTGCGAATATTGATAATTTAACGGATGAAGAAGTAGCAAAATATCAAGAAATATTTCTACAAGCTCAAGAAGCAGATTCATTTTTATGGCAAGATGTTGTTTCGTTTAGCGAGGAATTTGCGAAAGAAAGTGGATTAATTGATTCTAAAACGAATGAAGTTGCTCAATCAAAAATTATCGAAGCAACAAGGAAAATGATGCAGCTTTCTTTTGAAAAAGAAAATATGACTGAAACAGGTATCTGGGTAGCAAGTGTTCACGTCAATACAGATAATTTACATGTTCATGTTGCTACTGTAGAAACTGTAAATACGAGACCAATGAAAACTTTTATAGATGAAAATGGTCATGAATACAGACAAAGAAAAGGGATGAGGAAGCAATCAACTTTAGATCAGATGAAGTACACTTTTTATAATGCTGTTCATTCAGAAAAAGAATTGCTTACAAGAATCAATGAACTTAGGAATGATTTAGTAAAGGAACATTTGCCGAAAGCTTTTGAACAAGCTCAAACAAATAAAGAATTTCAACAACTTATTCGCTTGATTGCAAAAGAGACACAGAAAATTCCACAAGGAAAAAGAAAGTGGGCGTATAAGACGCAGACAAAACATAGCAAGGAAATGATTCAAACGGTTGTACAGAATTTACTTAAAGACAATACAAGCTATAGAGAATTTCAGGAAAAAGCGAGACAATATTCAAATACTCGAAAAGAAGCGTTTGGTCAAAGTAAGGATGGAAAGAAAGACAATCAGAATTATTATAAGCGAATGGAAGATTTACAAAATCGTTTAGGAAATGCAGTGTTGAAGCAAATTAAAGCATTGACTGATAGTGATAAGAAAGTAGATAAACAGAATAAACTACCTGAAGTGATTGAACGAACAGAGCATACGAAACCAGCATCAGAACAAAGCAATCTAGCTGTAAAAAAGCATCATCCAAGCGAACAAGAAAAAAGGAAAAGAACACTAGAGATGAACCAAGCTTTAGAAAAGTTGCAACAAAACTTTAAGATGCCAAAAACAGAGAAAGAGTTACGCAAAGAAAGCATGCCAAGAAAGCCCCACAGCTATCCTACTAGAAAAAATTATCAACAATTTTCTACAAAGAACCAGGAAAAGATTCAAAAGGCATATGGAAAGAAAAAAGTCGATTCATTAACATTATTTTCTGAAGATAAATGGAAAAGGATGCATTATGAAGCTAAACCAGGAGCGCAAGGAGTCTATCTTTATGTTCCCAAGATAGAAAAAGATGCGGAAGGAAAAATGCAACGAAGTTATCAAAAGAAAAAATACTATGATAAATCTGAAATGTTTACCAGACATCCTAGGGAAAAAGTAAGCATAGAGGCTTATCCCAAATATCAATATAAGCCAGAATATCGATTATCTTATAGAGATTTTAACCATTTAAGAAGATTGGGTTATGAAACTTATAAAGATTGGGAAGCAGAACAATTTCATCAAAATATTCAAAGACAAATTGAATGGGAACAATCCAGAGTGGATTATGGAAGATAATAGTATAAAGGAATACAAAAAAGGACTGAATTTGCTCAGTCCTTTTTGTCCTGCTATTCTTTCATTATTTTTGGGCTCGCCACAAAGTGACCAGTGCTGACGGATATCGCAGGTTCAAACTAGCCAGATCTCCTAGAGGTATTAACCCCTGCAAAGAAATACTATCATAGGAAGGAAGAAAAATCAAATGGTGCAATTGAAAAATTTTTACTATTTAGACAGTGAAAGTTATCGAAGACTCAAAGCTGTAACAAATGATGAGGTTTTATTTAATTATGGAGAAAAAAGGCCCTATGGGATGATAATGTCAGTTGGAAAATCCGATTATTATGTTCCAATGACACATGATTTGCGACTAAAGAAACATCCATTTCTTGAATCAGCGGTTTATCCTTTGCCTTCTATTGAAAGAAATTTTCCAGAAGCGGGTTTTGATTTTCAGCACGCACTACCCATTAAAGATGACGCCTACTCTTTTACTTTAAACAACCAATTGATTGCTAATGACCAACGTACTTTGGCCACGAACATGCAAAATCAGATTGCAAGTAAGTTAGAAAAATATGTTGAGAATTACAAGCACTATCAACGAGGAGAAAATTTAGAATTAGTTGATGGGAAATTGCCTGATACAAGAACTTTTAAGGTCAGTACATTAAACTATTTTCACGAAGAGATTGGCTTGGAACCGACCTTTGATATTCAACATATTATAGATAAGTTCTCTAGAGAAGGTAATTTAAGTTTGGTTGATAATTATCCTTATGTACACTACATGAATGAGGCAGAAATATCTGATGCAGAAGATATTCAACTTGTATTAAATGTTTTTAGTGAAAAAGAACAAGATGAAATACTAGATCAATCTCCATGGAATTTAGAGCTAATGAAAGGTGGAAAATCACTTGGCTATCTAGCTTATGGAGATTCCTGGAGTACAGAGTTTGAAATTCAAGATGAGTTAGAAGATTTAAAGAATAGAGTACGGCAAAACGATTATAAAAATCTTTATTCTGAAATAGATTTTAAAGATTTATTGAAAGACTCAGGATTTGAGCTAGATGATGAATTAGAAAACGAGAAGGCAATGAAGCTACAGAAATATCTTGGGCAAATCCCGTTTGTTCATAAGGGAAATTTACAAGAAATGGATAATTTATTGGCTGAAGAACAAGTGTATAGTAGAAGTTTCAGAGATGTAGATATTGCTAAAAATGATGGCTTTGAAATAATGGAGGAAGAATTTACACCAAATAAAATTTATTATTACAAAAATGAAGAGAAAGAAAAAGTCATTCAGTTTGCCTCTGAAAATCCTAAAGAAATTGCAAAATATTTTGAATTAATGCTTAAATCCAAAAGCAACGTGACATACGATTTTACGAAAATAGATAAAGATTTCGGTAGGGATGATATGAAAACAGAAAGTGTATTAAGCACGATTCGAAAAATTGTGAGGATGAAAGATATCAATCAAAAAAATATAGAAAAAGAGAATGAAATGGAAAGATAAAAATATACACACTTACCAATAAATATTTCAGAAAAACAAAAAGTATTACCTACCTAAAGCGGGTGCGTAAAATCAGTTTACAGCCTTCCTTGGATGGGTTATGATAGGGAAGAATGGATTGGGAATGTTTGTTCGAAATAAATGGAGAAAAGAGTAGATAGAAAATGGTCATAGACGAATCGATAGCATTGAAAGAATGGTTGGAAAAACAGTTGTTAGCGACAGAAAAATTAGGCAGCCCAGGAGAATTATTAGGTAGAAAAGATGGATTTTCAGAAATCCTATTGAAGCTAAAAGAATTTGATTTGAACAATGGTTTTGAGAAGAGATTACAAGAAACGTTGGAAAGCTATCAGTGGCAAATTCACAACCAACCGCTTTTAGAAACACCATATGTTTATGGCAAAAAACGAGCTTATTTGGCAACGATAGATTTTGTACAAAAAATAAATCATCAGGATACGATTCCGTCATCTAAAAATTAAGTAACATTATTACGAGGAGAAAATACCATGAATGAAATTAAAGAAAAATATCCATTTGAACAATTACAAGAATATGTATTAAACGAAGTAAAGAGACTAAAAAATAGGGAAGTAGGTTACTTTGTCGATGAAGAAATGTATAGATCAGGCTATTTTTCTGCGATTATGTTTTTGCATGCAGGTCTTGGCATTGTTCTTTTTGAAGTAGGAGAGAATCCAACAGATGCAGAGCTTTCCGATGCAGTACAAAAATGTATTGATTTAGCGAAAAAGGTCAATAATGAATCTGCCTTTCCTAGTCCAACATGGTGGGAAGATTATATCAGAGGGTTTGATAAGGCAGTGATGGATTTTGAAAGTTATGAAGAGGAAATCTCAGAATATTACTATCAAGAAATTTGGAATCTTGAGGAACGTAAACGCTCTGATGGCATTGTAATAGAAAATCCTTGGGAAGACTTAGTGGAACTGAATGGAGATGAACAATAATGGAACGTTTTTATTCTTTGATGCGTGAAAAAGAAAATGTGAAAAAGAATCTAAAGTTAAAGATTGATCCAACCAAAGAAATCCATCTTCAAATGCGTGCGATTGCGAATTATATATACGAGACAGGCGAATGGTCACAGTTAGATGTAGAATTATCAGTGCTTGATGCAATTCGATCGGTTGGAGACAAGATATCGAAAGGTGAAATGTCTTTATATTATCTAACAGATAAAGATGAAGAATGGGTAAATAAGACAGAATATAAAGGCTGGGAAGGATACAGAGTTGAAAGTTTTAGCCAAGAAGAGAATAGAAACCTAACAACGGATACGACTTATTTTATCTTTAATTCTGATGCGAAAAAAACAGTTTCAAATATTCGGGTTGCAAGAACGCATTTCGTACGTGAACCCAGTGTTCGTTTTTATATTGGAAATTATCATTATCAGTTAGGATATATGGTATTAAATCAAGACTTGATGAATTATTATGATGAGCATAAACAAGACTTTGAAGCTCATGAAATTTCAAAAGATGATTTTGTAAAATATACGGATGGATTAAGAAATTTACCAAATAAAAAAAGATATGAAAAAATCGGTTCTTTGAGAGATATTTTCATTTATCCAAGTTATGTAAAAGAAAAAGACAAAAGAGATTTTATGTATGATCAGGTCGTGGATTATATTCAAAGTGCGTATGATGTGGTCAGACAAAGAGAGTATGCCAAAAGAATACAACAGGATCTGAAAGCGGAGGTCTATGAAACGAAGAAGCATATTAAAGTTTCTACTCAAAAGGTGATGGATAGTACGCCTTTGTTAAAACATTTTAAATATGTCGAGATTGATAATGAAGTAGATTTGAACAAATATCAAAAATTTGAAAAAGAATTAAATACGTTACTCCCCCATTTACCCCAGGCTGAAAGCCAAGCTGAATTACGATTACGTAAGCTTGGACGACATAAAGCCCTGGGGTTATTTGTGCCTGATTTTAACACAATCGTGGTGGATTTTCGTTCTTCTAAAGATACTCATGTTGTAGGAGGTGTGGGCATTCAATCTTTTATCCATGAGTACGGTCACTATTTAGATTTTAACTTTGATGAGGGAAATTTGAGTTTATCTTCTGCCTTTCAGCCAATTGTAAAAGAGTACCAGAAAGAGTTGAACAAAGAAACTTATAAAGAATTTTTTGATATGCAAGGAAAAGATGGCAAGTACGATTTAGATTACTACACTATCCCAACAGAAGTATTCGCTCGAGCGTTTGAATTATACACGCATGAAATCGGGCTTAGGAGCAACTTGATGCACACAGATATGCTCTATCGTTCAAGCGTTCCGTATAAAGCATTTACTCCTGAAAATAGAGAGCGAATCACCCAATATTTCGATCAACAATTTCCTGATTATCGTCAAAAAATTCAAGATTTGGTAAAAAACAATGAAATTGATAAAGTGAATACGAAAAGTGAAAGACCGAAAGAAAAGCAGTATTTACTTTCTTATGGTAGAAACTTTATCTTATTAACGGATTCTGAACTGAACGATTTTGGAGAAAAAGCAGCATTAAAGACTGTTAAAATAGATGATAAATCGTACGAAGTTATTACAGCAAAAGAAAAAAGCTGGGAGAAGATACAGAAATTAGCGAAAACATATGCGACACCAGAGCGTACTTTCACAATGGAAAATTTGGAATCGCAAGCACAGGAAATGCTGATTGTGATGCCGAATGATTTTAGTAAAGAAGGCATTCTTTTATCTGAAAAGAACCGTCAAGAAGAAAATATACAATTAGTTGCCTCCAGACGAACCAAATTATTGGGAAATCATCTGCAGGCTATTTTTATACCTTCAAATGAAGCTTCCATGCAAAAAGTAATGGAGAAAATACAAGGTAACGAGCAGGTAGTGCAGTTGTCCCCAGTCAATAAAGCACCCGTACAATTCAAACCAGTTGCTCAAAAAATGCAAGAACAAGAAGAGAATTTAGAACGTGAATAGTCGTGTGCGAGAGAGCGATTCTAAGCTCATTTGAGTTTGATTCATGGATAATGACTAATGAAAATACAAAATATTTGATGTAGAGATGAAACTTGATTACTTCATCTCTATTTTTATATGGAGGTGTCTACTATGACAAAAGAAAATCAAGCAAATAAAGGTAGAAAAAAGAATTTTGTCACGATTGAAGAAAGAGATAAAGCATTGAAAGTGGATTTAGTTGATTTCATGCAGCAAACAGGATTTGAATTGAAACGAGATTCGGATAAATGGTATCGATCTGTAGAACACGATAGTCTAGTCGTTAATCGAGTAAAGAATACCTGGAGTTGGAATTCTAGGGGGATAAGAAATCACAATATCATTCATTATGCAAAAGAATTTCTGCATTTAAGCTATCCTGATGCAGTCAAGATGATTAATGATGGAACTTATCATGAAAATAAGCAAATTCAGCCAACTATTCGCACTAATAAACCCTTCGTGTATGAAGAAGAAATCAAAGAGGTAGCAGATTTTACAAAGGCTAAGAATTACTTAGTGAACGAACGTAAACTACATCCTAAATTTGTAGACATCTTGCACAAAAATGATTTAATTGCTCAAGATAATCGGAATAATGTCGTTTTTAAATGGTGGCAAGGTGGAAAAATCGTAGGAGCAACTTTACAAGGAACGTATAAAAACTATGAAAAATTCCAAAAAAGAGGCACTTTCAAATTAGTTGCTGAAAATTCAAAAGAAAACACAGGGTGGAATTTTACGAAAGGTCAGCCCAAAAATTTATATGTTGCAGAATCTCCTATTAGTGCATTGAGTTATTTTGAACTAAAGCTAGGTCAAAAACAAGACGTTCATTTAATTGAAATGGATGGAGCCATGGGAAAAGTAGCCACAGCACTAAAATTTATGCAGGACGATTCGAAACAGTTAAATCAAGATATAGATTCAGTTACTTTAGTAGTTGATAATGATTTAGCAGGTTATGAAGTAGTTAATTTTTTCAAGGAAAGACGATTTAGTGTTTTAGGTAAGGATATTCCCATTTATGTGGATATTCCTGAATTGACAAATGACTGGAATGATGTGCTTAAAGATAGACAATCTTATGCATCAGATATTCAAAAACAACCTATACCCATTCAGCAATGGATAAAAGACAATGAAAGATTAATGGAACAACTAAAAGAGAATACGAAAAGTAAAAATATTGGAGCAGTACAAGCAACGCCCACTAAAGAAATGATTCAGTCAAAAACAAGAGATGAGAAAGGAAGTGAACGAGAATGAAATGGTTAATCAAAGGTATTGTAGGTGTAATAATTATTGTGACAGGCTTATGGTTTCTAACGGGCTTCTTTAACGGAGTCGATCCAGTCATCTTTCTTAGAGATAGAATTCATAGCGTATTAAAAACGAATGATGGTACCCCGTATGAGGTTACAACCAATCCTGAGCAACAAATGAAACAAGCAGAAGAATTTGTAGACCAAAAATTGCAAAATGTACAAAAAAATATTCAATCGAAATATAGCCATCTGAAGGAATATCACGTACCAGGTAAAATCATTCAATGGTTTCAATCAATCTTACAAGATGATACTGAGTATCCACCTTTAGAAAAGATACCTGTAAAACTTGTTCGAGTTGTCGATGGGGATACGATTGTTGTTTTACAGAACAATAGGGAATTAACGGTTCGATTCTTGAATGTAGATACACCTGAATCAGTCAAAAAGGATACGCCTGTTCAACCATATGCCTTAGATGCTAAGAAATTTACAGAACAACAATTGACTGCTGCTCAACAGATTCATCTTGTCTTTGATAAAGGGCCACAAAAAGATAATTATGGCCGCTATTTAGCTTATGTATTTGTTGATAATAATTTGTTGCAGCAATTACTTGTACAAGAAGGATTGGCTAGAGTAACCAATATTCAATCGGAAAATCAGTTATATTTATCCGTCTTAAACGAGACGCAAGAGATTGTAAAAACAACGAATAAGGGAATATGGTCTATTCCTAATTATGTGCAAATGAACGGATTTAGAAATTAGGTGGTTAGATGAAAAATAAATCTTTCAAATTAAAAAATAAGTCAACGAAAAAGAAGAAAAAAGGCTTATTTATACTATTGATTTTATTGTTTTTGGTAGGCATTTTAGCAATACAAGCAGACAATATCTTAAATCATTTTGTTCAACATAATCAAACCACACAGTTTCAAAAGTTATCCGCAGAAGAGTTGGCCAAAAATAATCGAAAAAAAGCATCCTTTGATTATGATGCGGTACAGATTGTGAATGATAAAAAAATAATGGAATCTTTATTATCAGATGAAGGGGCTTCAGATAATTATGTTGTTGCAGGTTTGAGCATTCCCAGTGTAGGCATTCGATTAGATATTTATAAAGGCGTCTCGGACTATGCGTTACTACGTGGAGCAGGAACTTATTTGCCAAATCAACAGATGGGAAAAGGAAACTATATTTTAGCAGGGCACAATATGGAAGATGGTGTGACTTTATTTTCCCCGCTTTATCGTATCAAAAATGGTGCATTGATTTATTTGAGTGATGGGATAGATATTTATACTTATCAAGTGTATGATATTTCAACCATTTCAAGTACGACAGTAGGGGTATTAAATGAGGAAGTGGAGGAACCAATCGTTACATTACTTACGTGTGCGGATAGATATGCGATTAATCGTATTTGTGTCAAAGGGAAATTAGTGGAAAAAATAGCTGTTCAAGAAGCATCTTCGAAGATGAAAGAATCTTTTAGGTAAACAGAAGCTCTCTTATAATAGAATTTTAGAAGAAAATTAATTATAAAGGAGCAGTATGATGGCAAATAGAATGTATGGCTATATCAGAACGAGTAAAAATTCACAAAACTTAGGAATTGAAGTACAAAAAGAAGCTTTAAAGAGATACCCATTAGATGGAATATTTATAGAACAAGTGAGTGGAAGAAAAGAGAATCGTATAGAATTGACAAAAGTAATGAATGTGCTTCGAAAAGGTGACACACTAGTTATTTATAAAATTGATCGCTTAGGGCGTTCTACCAAACAATTAGTAAATATTGCGAGTGAATTAGAAGAACGAGGGATTCATTTAGTAAGCATTAAAGAAAGCATTGATACGACGACAAGTATGGGAAAATTAATTTTTACGATTCTTTCCGCTATTGCAGAATTAGAAGCAAATTATATATCTGAACGTACAAAAGATGCTTTAGCAGTTTTAAAGGAAAACGGGAAACGATTAGGAAATAGAGGACTTGAAAGCGAAGTGATAGAACAAATTATTAATCTATGTCGTTATTCTAAGATGAATTATCGAGAAATCGCAGAGGAATGCGGAGTTTGCTTAAAAACAGTTTATAACGTTCGTAAGAAACCAGGTCTGATTTGAGAAAGTATTTAAAAATGATTTAAACATTTAGTAACATATAGTATACTATCAACAGGTAAGAAACGGACGTTTGTTACATACAAAAAAAGATTCATAAAGTCCCACTATAATAGTCAGTCTTTATCAATCTTTCATTGTTAGTTATTAAATTTCATTGATATAGTGTAACAAACGTCCGTTTGATACGTGGCTTCTACACAATTACGACGACACTAAAAAATAAACAAGTTTGTTTTATATAGTCTGGTTTGTTGATAAAAAGTATTTAGAAATGAGTTGAATGAGTAGAGGAAAACTTCTTGTAAAGGGGAAAATAGAAGATGATAACTTTAGATAATATCAAGCAGTTGTTACTTTGTTTGGGATACAGCAACATTGAAGATAGGTATATATATCACTTTGACGAGTTTGACTGTGATATCGAAGTTGATTTTATAAAAAATAAAATTATTTATCCAGAAGATAAAGGGCTTGTTGTAAATGAAAGACAAACTTGTAATTTATCGGATAATGAAAACTTTGTGGTTTTAGAATGTGTTCATAGACTCTTATTAAAGGGATATAAACCATCTCATATTGAAATTGAAAAAAGATGGACGCTTGGACATTCTCAAAAAAGTGGGCGTGCTGATATATGTATAATGAACGAAACGGGAAGTGACATGTTGGCTATCATAGAATGTAAGACCTATGGAGCCGAATTTGATAATGCGTTAAAGAACTTGAAAAATGATGGAGGACAGTTATTCAGTTACTACCAACAGGAGCAGTCTACGAAATGGTTAATGTTATACGCAACAGGTTTTTTAAACAATGAGATTATACACCAGGTACATACAATCTCCACATTTGATACCAAGATGGTTTTAGATAAATTTGCAAAAAATAAATCTATAAAATTATTTGAAGATGCACATTCGAAAGAAAAAGCCTTTGAGGTATGGAAGGAGACCTAGGAACAAAAATTATACGGTGACTTAATTTTTTTAGACGATACAATTGCTTATAACATTGGGGAAAAGCCTTTGAGGAAGAAAGACCTGAAAGAATTCAATCCAAGAGATAAGATTGTTTATCAATTTGAAGAGATACTCAGGCATAACAATGTGTCAGATAAAGAGAATGCATTTAATAAATTGGTTGCACTGTTTATTTGTAAATTAGTTGATGAAATTACAAAAAAAGATAATGACATCGTTGATTTCCAATACAAATATGGAACTGACACATATGAAACACTTTTAGATAGACTACAGAGATTATATAAGGAAGGAATGGACAAATTTATGAAAGAGGAAATATTTTATGTTTCCTCTGAATATCCGGTTAATCTATTTAGTAATTATAAAGGGCATAATAGAAAAAATGCAATAAATGATTTGAAAGAAACATTTAGAAAATTGAAGTTTTATTCTAACAATGATTTTGCATTCAAAGAGGTTCACAATGAAGAATTATTTTTACAAAATAGCAAAATTCTTGTGGAGGTTGTAAAGTTATTTGAAAATTATAAGATTGTCTATACTTCTAAACATCAATTTCTTGGAGATTTATTTGAACAACTTTTAAATAAAGGGTTTAAACAGAATGAAGGACAATTTTTCACACCATTACCTATAACAAGGTTTATATGGGAGAGTTTACCAATTGAATATCTAATGAAGAATTTGAAAGGAAGTAAATATCCTAAAGTAATTGATTATGCTTGTGGCAGTGGTCATTTTTTAACTGAGGGAATTGACATGATAAATAGCGTTGTCAAAAGCAACAACAATAATTGGGTGGAAGAAAATATCTACGGCGTAGAAAAAGATTACCGTTTAGCACGTGTATCAAAAATTTCATTGTTTATGAATGGTGCTGGTGGAGGGAATATAATATTCGGTGATGGATTGGATAATCACAAGGATAAAGGAATCTTTAATAATCATTTTGATATTCTTGTAGCCAATCCACCTTATTCAATAAAAGCATTTAAATCTCACTTAAAATTAGAAGATAATGGATTTGAAATATTAGATGTGATTTCAAATGATGGTGGAGAAATTGAGGTATTATTTGTTGAAAGAATTTCTCAATTGCTTAAAGCTAAAGGGATAGCCGCAGTAATACTACCATCCGCTATTCTTAGCAATAGCTCAAACAGTTATATAGCTGCAAGAGAAAGTATTATTAAGAACTTCAAAATAAAAGTAATTGTTCAATTAGGCGATAAGACTTTTGGTGCGACAGGGACAAATACTGTGATCTTATTTCTTGAGAAACATAATGAACCTCCAAAATATTTCGATATGATAATGGATTCAGTTTCATCTATTTTTAATAATCAATTATCAAGTGAGTGGATAGATAGTGAAATACTAAATGATTATTTGAAACAAATAGATGTTGAAAAAGATAGTTATATTCAGTTTATAAATGAATCTGCAAATGCAGACGACTACAAGGAAGAGAAATATTTCAAAGTTTATTATGAAAGTTTTATCGTATCTCAAAAGGTTATTAGCACTACTAGGTTAAAAAGTTTTGAAAAACTTTCAGATGATGATAAAAACAAAAAAATTAATTCTATGTTTTTTTCTTATGCTAAAGAAATAGAAATGGAAAAACTTTTGTATTTTGCATTAGTTAGAGAGGAAAACACTTTAGTCATTAAAGCTCCCAAAGGAAAAGCACAACAAGAATTTTTAGGCTACAAGTGGAGTGACAGAACAGGTAGTGAAGGGATTCAAATTTTAAATAATGGTGGAATTTTATTTGATGAAGGGAATAGAGAGAATAAAAATTGTATAGCACCTTTAGTCAGAAAGTTTTTTCTTGAAAAAGAGAGTTCAATAGAACCTTCATTGGTAAAATATGTATCAATTTTTGAAACTAAAAATATGTTTGATTTTGAAAGAGAAAAATTTGATAAAGCAATTAATTTGATTGAAAAAAAGTCTCTTCTCATTGATAGCAAATATATGCTCAAAAAATTGGGAGAAGTATGTACTGTAGTAATTGGGGGAACACCGTCTAGAAAAAATGCAGACTATTTTAAAGGAGATAATTTATGGGTGTCAATTTCTGAAATGGATGGTCAAGTGATAGATGATACGAAAGAAAAGATAACTCTTGAAGCAATTAATAATTCTAATGTGAAATTAATTCCTAAAGGAACTACTTTATTGAGTTTTAAATTGTCCATAGGGAAAACTGCGAAAGCTGGCAAAGATTTATATACAAACGAAGCAATTGCAGGTCTTATTCCAGTAGATAATAGTCTTTTAGATGACTATATTTACTATCTTTTTAGAAGTCGATTAATAAAATTGGAAGATTATATTGGTGATAAAGCCTTTGGTAAAAGTTTGAATAGTAGGATATTAAAAGAACAGGTAAAAATTCCTATTCCGCCTATTAAAATACAAAAGAAAATAATTGAAGAGTGTAAAAGAATTGAAAGAACTTTTGAAGAAACGTATATGAAAATAGAATCAAATCAGATGAAAATACAAGAAATTTTTTCTAAATTAGAAACTGAAGAAAGTGCTACTGAATACAGTTTAAACGATACTAAGATATTCACACTTTCCATTGGTAAAAGAGTTTTAAAAAATGAATTAAGTGAAAAAGGTATTCCGGTGTATAGTGCTAATGTATTTGAACCAGTAGGCTTTATTGAAAAGAAATTGCTTGATAACTTTGAACATGAATATATTATATGGGGAATTGATGGAGATTGGATGGTAAATATTTTACCAAAAAATTATCCATTTTATCCAACGGACCATTGTGGATTTATGTTTGTAAATGATGAAGTGATAAATCCAAGATACATGGCTTATCTTTTAGAAAAGGCAGGTACTGTTAAGGAATTTTCCCGAAATTTCAGAGCTTCATTAGATAGGATAAGAAGTATCAATATATCTGTTCCAAATATCGACTTACAAAATAATAAAATAGAAGAGATAAAGAACTTAGAGATGGAGATTGAAAAACTTAAAAAAGAACAAATTGATATGTCATATGAAATAAATAAAATAGTCGCAAAATATATTAATTAAAGAAGTTGGATTTTATACTCACAAAGTAATAAACATATCTAATCATTTCAATGGTGGTTGTCAAATGTATCCTACTGCCATTGGAGTGATTGTTTTATTGTGGGTAACATATGATGAGGTGTGTTGAAATGAAAATAAAATATCAGTATTACCAGGCTAGATTGAATCCTAATTATAAGCACTATAAATCGTATTTAAATAGTCTTTCCAAAGATAAGTATATTGATTTGAAAGTTGATTTACAAATAGCTAATAGCAAAGAAAGTCTCATTATACATGGGGCTTTTTTATTTTGGATTGTATTAGTCATACTAGCAATTTGGCGTCATGTAGGAAGGATGATGATACAAATGCATCAAAAATATAACTTGTTGACAAATACAATGCCTATAAGTGAAGCAAATTTGTTTGATGTGACTTATACAATTGGTTTATGGGTAACTATTTTACTGCTTTTCTTATTTGGCTTGATTATCTTTAAAATACGATTGCAACAAAGAAAACTATACTATTTGAAGGAATACGAAAAGGAGATGAATTATAAATGAAAGTTGTGATTTTAGCAGAAAAACCAATACAGGCATTTGCTTATGCTGAAGCTATTGCCACGTATCAAAAACGACAAGAACATGAGATTTATATAACGTCTGAACTTTTTCCTGATGATGAAGTTATTATTACCTGGGCAGAAGGTCATCTTATTGCCTTAGATGAACCGAAACAATATGACGAAAAATACGGGAAATTTAATCTCAATAATTTACCGTTTTTCCCTGAAACTTATCGTACACATATTGTTTCAAAAACGAAACAACAGTATCTAGCAGTTAAAAAGCATTTACACCAAGCCAATTTGATTATTTTAGCCACTGATCCTGATAGAGAAGGGGAATTAGTGGCTTACCGTATTTTTCAGGAAGCTAATGTGTTGGATAAACCTATCAAACGATTATGGGCCAATAGTCAAGAAAAAGAAGAATTACGAAGAGCGTTTCGGGAATTAAAAGCAAAGGAATTTTCTTATCCTTACTATATTGAATCTGAAACGAGACAATTAGCTGATTATTTAGTAGGAATGAATTTAACTCAATTAATTACATTAACCATGCAAAAAAATAAACAGCCTCAAGGAGTGTATTCAGTCGGACGAGTCCAAACACCTGCTTTATCTTTTGTGGTAGAAAATCATCTAAATATCAAGGAGTTTCAATCAGAGGTTTATTATCAAATCCAGGGGAAAATTCATACAGAAAAAGGGGAAATTCTGATGAAATCGCCCCTAAAGTTTACGGATAAAGCTAGCTTTTCTACTTTACTTAAAGAAGAAGGTATTGAATATAACTCAATGATGAAAGTCGTACACGTCAAAGAAACCCAAGCGGAACAACTTCCCCCACCATTACTAACTCTAGGAAGTGTACAAACATTAGCCAATCAAAAATGGCGATATTCGTTAGAGCAAACCTTAAATATTTTGCAGAAATTATATCAAAAGGGATATTTGTCTTATCCGAGAACAGATTGTCCTTTCATCACTGAAGATGTTTTTCAATATTTAAAGGAATGTGCACCAAAATTTTTATCTCTCTTTGGAAGAAAGGAATCTATTTATTTCCATGAATCCAGAAAGCAATATGTGGATGATCATAAAGTATTGGAACACTATGCGATTGTGCCAACTAGGAAGGTATTAAGTCGATTCCAGGAATTGAATAAAGAAGAGTTAAATATTTACACACTGGTCGTTTTACAAACTTTACAGATGTTTTTACCTAACGTTCAATATACCACTCGTCAAGTCACTGGGCAAGTGGGTAAATTGGAGTTTGTTGGTACTGGACGTAAATTAACTTCTCTAGGCTATTTGGCATTATTTGATTACGAGCCTGTCAATCGTCCCATGTTTGATTCTTTATCCTATTTGAAAGAAGGGAAGCGATATCCAATTGAAATATTGTTACATGAAATACAGACAAAACCACCTAAACGATTAACACAAGCTACACTAGGGGCAGCAGGTGGGCTTATGGAAAAAGCAAAAATAGGTACACCTGCAACACGAGCACATATTGTTCAAACATTATTGGCCCGTGAATATATTGCGGAAATTAAACATCAATTATTTCCGACTGAAAAAGGGATGAAATTATACCGTCTATTAATGGCCAAGAAAAGTATATTAGTGAGTCCAGAGATGACAGCGGTTTGGGAAAGACAGTTGACGAACCTAGAAGGAGACCGTGAGAATCAACAAGCTTTTCTAAATGAAATTAAACAATTTATCTTGAATACGATTCGTCAGATGGAAGAAGATAGTACTTCTTTATTTGAAAACAATGAAGAAGATTTTGCTGATTTACCTAAAGTAGAGACATCCAATGAACAAGAGAATCAATCGAAAAGAAATTATCTAACCTTGGTAAAGTGTCCGATTTGTCACAGTTTATGCTATGAAACGAAAAAGACTTATCAATGCAGTAACAAACAGTGTGAATGGTATTTTATCAAAAATAAGAAAGGTCATAACATCACGGAAAAACAATTATCGGTCTTATTAAATGGAGAAGTGACGAAAGAATACAGAGATTTTATCTCAGATGCAGGTAAAAAATTTCCAGCCAGGTTAAAGTTAAAATCGCTCACTGCTCCTAGTCCTCAGTTTGTTTTTGATAATAAAAAGAATTATACGTATCGAAAATCTCAATAGGATTTATATGTAGAAATTCTATTGAGATTTTCTATTGAGAATGAATTATCAATGCAAAGGATTTTTATTGTGAAAATGAGGAAAAACAAAAAGTGCTTCTAAAAGGAAATTTTTCGTTTTTTCGCTGCGGTGCAGTAGCCCTTGCTCCAAAACAAACGAAAAATTTTTTATTCCAATCTTTTTTGAAATCTTTTAGCTATTAACCTAAGTATGTCATTCTTGTGGAACTGTAAGCTGTTTTTCTTTCAGAATGCTAGCACGCCAATCATTTTTGGTAAAGGGTAAAATGCACGAGCAAGCTCGCCCTTTACCAAAAATTTCATGTCGTGCTTTTTCGCATTCAGAAAAACAGCAACAGTTCCATCAAGAACATACTACTAAGGTTAAGCCTAAAAAATATTTCAGAAAAAAAGGCTGGGCTGTTTGAAAGAAAAATTATATTTGAAAGAAGGAATTCACATGATTAACAACGTCACATTAGTAGGTAGATTAACAAGAGATGCAGACTTACGATATACTGCATCAGGAGTCGCAGTAGCAACATTTAATTTAGCGGTTAATCGTAACTATAGCAATCAAAATGGCGAAAGGGAAACCGACTTTATCAATTGTGTGATTTGGCGAAAACCTGCGGAAAATTTAGCAAATTATACAAGAAAAGGTAGCTTGATTGGTTTAACAGGTAGATTGCAAACAAGGAATTATGAAAATCAACAAGGACAACGTGTGTATGTGACTGAAGTAATTGTAGAGAGTTTTCAGATGTTAGAGTCCAGGGAAGTCACTGAAAATCGTAAACAGTCAGCAAACCAAACTAATCAAGCATCTAATCCAACTAATACTACATCTCAACCAACACAACCATTTATGGATTATTCATCCTTTGGTGGCCAAAGTGTAGAAATTAGTGAAGATGATCTACCATTTTAACTTAAATATTCTAGGGATGATTTCTCAATAGAATTTATCCCTAGAAATACTCAATAGAAATGGAGGAAAAGAAAATGTTGAACAAAAAGAAATTTATAGAATCCAACATTGAAATGGATTTAACGGTTTTGAATATTGCGTTAGAAAGTTTAAATGAAAATTACCAATTACTGAAGGAACAGAATTTTGAGAATAGCAAAGTGACATCTAACTATTTAATACAAATAAGAGAAAAAGCGAATCAAATCCAAGAAGTAAGCAAAGTCATTAGTAATCAAATGAAATGTTTTGAAGAGTTATTTGAAAAAGAAGATAAAACAGATGAATGCGGCTGAGGAAGACACTTTTTCAAATATATAAACTGTTTTTAAAACTTATTTTATTAAAAGAATATAGAATATATAATCAGTATATCAGTTATTTAAGGGGCAATCAGGATGAATCGTACAAATCAATTAATGGCAGTTGCTGTAAGTATGTTTGGTGAGGATGGACTCCCAGTATTTATGTTTATTGAAGATGAAGAGGGATTAGCAGTAGGTGGATCAGCAGATATAGAAAAACAAGTCCCCTTTATGATTGCAGCATACTTAGCAGGCCTAAGCAATTTAAAAGAAAAAGAATTATTGGTCAATACAATTAAAAAGATGAATGATTCATTTGAAAGATTAAATTCATCATTAAGAATCAGTATTAATCCAAATATCAGTAAGTTCGAGAATCTTCAATAGAATTTCTCAATAGAATTTCTCAATAGAATTTCTATAAAACTATTTAAGAGCTATCAAAAGAAAGGCTGAAGTAGATATGTTATCAGAGGTAGTTATTCGTAAAGATGGCGTGATTTATATCGCTCCGCAAGATAGAAAAGAATATCCAAATTATTATAGTAAGCAGCAATTAAAAGAAATGGGCTTAGAACCACTCCATGAAGAAGATTATAAAGCCTATGTGATTAGAAGATATTACTATAATTATCCGCTATACGATATTAAAGAGACGAAGAAAATGGAAAAGTAGAGGGAGATTAGTCATGAAATCAACAAAAAAATTACCAAAAATTATTACCGTAAATATGAAAAAAGGAGGCGTAGGTAAAACGGCTGTTGCTAGATTGATTGCAGATTACTTGGCCAAGAGTGCGAAAACTTGTCTCATTGATGCAGATGAATCCTCAAATACGACCAAGCGAACCAACGTGGATAGAAGTCATAATCAACAAGCTGAATTAGAAAATATATTTCAGAAAAAAATAGTAGAACCAGTGACTATCCAGGAAAATCTTGATCTTGTTTTGGGAACTGCAAATTTAGAACAAGTCAACGTGGATTTAGCAAGTAAATTTAATAATACAATTAAATTCCTAGCATATTTGAAAAAGCAGCCTACATTCAGAGAGTACGAATACCTGGTTATTGATACACGGAACGATACCAATATCATTACGAACAATATGTTGGTTGCGGCAGACTTAGTGTTAGGTGTATGTGATACGTGTGCAGATAGCTATGATGAATGGTTGAATCTTTTAGATCATATGGATGATTTAAGAGAAGAAGTAATTGATGATATGACTGAAGAAAGTTATGTTCATGCGAAAGTGAAGTTTGTGGGGAATAAGGTTTCGCCTAAAACGAATGTATCTAAACAGTTTAAGGAAGTGATGGCTGAAGATGAAGATTGTTTGGGATATATCGAAAACAGGGCCGTCTTTGATGAAGCAATCTTACTCAGAAAATCTCTTTTGGATTATATTGTCAATAAACCAAATCAGGATGAAAGTTATAAAAACTTTGTATCGAATACGCTAAGTTTATTATCTGAAATTAAAGCTTGTGTAGACAACGAATAGAACCTCAATAGAAATTCTCAATAGAAATTCTCAATAGAAATTCTCAATAGAAATTCTCAATAGAAATTCTCAATAAAATCTCTATAAATCTGATTGGAAGTGGGTAAGTTGGAAAATAATTTTGCAAAAATCAGGGAGCGAAGGAATAAAGAGAGGGTTCCGTCAACTGTTAGAAATGTTAATAAAGTCAATGTAAGGAAAAAGCCAAAAACAAAGGAAATGCAGGCATGGTCATTCTATTTATCAAAAGCTGATCGAGAAAAACTTGATGAGATGGCTTTAGCACACGGATTTGTAAAACCAAGCGGAAATGCGAATGTATCAGCATTTATCAGTGCATGGATTAATGATGAAGTATAAAGGTCAATAAAAGGATAAGGAGCTTGCATATGGAAACAACAACTCTTGAATATTATGCAATTCAATTAAAAAATATTATAGATTCTGAAGATGATATTCTAGAGAAGGAAGCGAATATGCATCTCCTGTCCGAAGAGTTAATGAATTCAGTTTGGTGCATGACTATTCAGATGAAAGAAAATGAAGTGAAAAGCTCATTAAGTTCTGAAGGTTATAAATCTTATAAAAAAGAAGAAAGGACTGTTCAGTATGCTCACGGAAGAATGACTTTTGTACGTACACCTTTTAAAAAGGATAAGAACGATAAGCCTTTCTTTCCAGCGGATGAATGGCTAGGACTAGGAAAGTATCAGAGAAATTCTCCTGGTTTTACAGCAAAAATTATGCAAATAGCACCTGATATTACGTCTTATGAAAAAACATCTAGAGTCATCAATCATCTTACAACGAATACAGTCAGCAGAAGTACGGTTATGAGAGCGGTCAAATTGTATGGTAAACGTGCTGATGAATATCATAAACATCAAGAAGTTTATCCTGAGGTTATTGAGAATAAGGATAAGAAAAAAGTAGATAAAATTTATATCGAAGGAGACGCCGTTTGTTTTAAAAAGCAAAATGGGGAGATGCAATTTGTTCATGTGTTTATCCTGCATGATGGTGTTGAAACGGTTAGTAACAATCGAAAGCAAAGCAAGAATATGTTGTATTTTGTTGATATCAGAAGAAAAAAAGCCAGAGACCGACTAAAATCTTATCTTCAAACTCATTATGATATGAAGAATATCATGGTTATTGCTAATTCTGATGGTGGTTCTGGATATGAAGAAGCAGTATTTAGAGATATTGCAGGGGTGTGTAATTCCTTTGAATATTTCATTGATCGCTATCACGTGAGTAGAAAACTAGAAGAGAGGGTACAGTTAGAAGAATTTATTCCATTATTTCAACAGGCGATTAATTCAGGAGAACTAAATAAATTGAAGATGGTATTTGATACTTATGAATCAAATTTGGAGACAGAAGAACAATTTTATCATTCGAAGAAACTGAAGAATTATTTAATTCGTCATTGGAAACATCTCGCTTCCTTTACCAAACGGGGGTATAACATTGTTAAGGAAGGAATAGGCATCATGGAAAGCCAGTTAAGACATTTTACTTATCGCTTGAAACATTGTGGGAGGCATTGGGGCAAAGGGTTGAATGGAATGGCCCAGCTTTTAGCCAGTCAGAAAAACGGAGATTTCAAACAGATATATTTAAGGACTTGGAAGTCAGAGTTTTCTCTTGATGATTCGCTTAGGGGAAATATGAGCAATCGGTTGGATTTAAGAGATATGAACAAATTTACGCCACATGTTGGTGTAAAACAGGGAAGATTAACTTTACCAGATAAAAAGTATGTTCGTTGAAAACAGAATAATTTTAAATTAGTCACTTTACAATTTTGAGAAAATGATTTATGATTTAAACAACAAGAGAAATAAGTAAATGATTGCAAAAAAAAAGTAACTCTTAAAGAGCCACTTAGAGTTACTTTATAAAAAAGGAAGCCGCCACTTCCTTGTATGACTATCATATCAATGATATAAGTGGTTGTCAACAAGAAACAGGTAGGCTGACTAAGAAAAATTTTTTAGTGGCTTGCCTGTTTTTAATTTTTAAATAATAACAAAACTTAAATAATATAACGATTGAGAGTTTTATTGTTTCTAATCGTATTCTAATTTAATTGGTATGAAATTCCATGTAGGGAAATTTGAGATGCTAACCCGCTTGTGTTTTAAAGTGACAGATAAAATGTAGTTATGATATAATTTTGAAAACGGTTTTATTTTAGGAAGGGGAAAGTTGCCATGAAAAAACAACTCTTTTCGTCATTTTTGTCTATTCTGCTTTTTCAAATCATGATTACGCTGTTCATCTATCGTGTGGTTCAGGAAGATAGATGTTGGTACTACTTTGCGATGATGGGATTATTAGCCGCGCAAATTATTTTGCAATGGTACAAATTCAGTCGTTATATCAAAAATAATGAGGAGAAAACATAAAAATTAAACCAGAGGAAAACGCCGATTTACAGGGTTATCCTCTGGCTTTTTAGTACCTAACCAATCGTTGTTTCGGTATATTGCACAATTGTTCCATAGGCAAAAATTTTAATATATTGTTTGCCTTCAGGGGTGTTGATGTGATTATGGTCAAAGTGGCAGTTGATGACCGCACTTGCACCATATTCATCCGCACGTTTTTTTAATTGTTCCTTGACGCCAGCTAATAATGTATTTAAGTTGTCTGATTGATTGAATACATCGCTATCAAAAGTTTCCGTAGCAAAGGCGATATCACGGACAATATAAGGCCGATTCACATTGCCGGTAGATAATAAGATAGATGATTCTTCATTCATAGTCAAATCCCTCACTTTCTTTGATTTACCTTTATTTTATGATTTTTTTTAGCAAATGACAAGCAACATCTAAGTTTTACAGTTGCTCACTTTAAGGAAACGTCAAAACCTGATGAAATCAAGTTTTTCTCGCATTTTTGTAGATGAAGATTATTGCGTACTATTTTGAAAAATAAGGAACTTCATCCAAAAGTTTGCCTGATGATTTTTCTAGCCGTTCTTGTAATATGGACTTTAGTAAAATAGTTAGAAATCACCTTTAGCAGTATATCTTGATATGAACAGTTTCCAGCCTTACTGATAATCATCTTTATTTTTCGCTTTTGTCTTGAATTTTGCCTGGAATTATGATAATCTACAAACGAATTCAATCAGACAGGCAGTCAAAGTGCTCGTCTACCTATTACTTTTCATTTATGAGAAAACAATAGGTGGAGTGGGCACTTTTTTAGTTAGGTCGTGAAGCAGCTTGGGAAGCCTCGAAGAAATTCGTGTGTTTACCTCACGCTGAGAAAATCGGATGAAAGGAGATTTTCTCAAGCGAGAGGGCGAATTTCACAATGTCTACCCGCCGAACACAGATTAGTCAAAGGATGTGAAGCGACTCGATCAGCTACGGAGCAAAAGGTTTCTCCAACACCATCGGGAAAATTCCTAAAGTCTAACTAGCTGACAGCCTTTTTCACGCGCTTGAGTCTGTTTGATTTAGTAGGTTTGTAGTAGTTTTATCATTAACGGAGGAGAACATGAATCAGATTACCAAAGAATTTGATACGATTGCGGCGATTTCGACAGCACCCGGCGAAGGAGCCATCAGCATGGTGCGCCTAAGTGGGAGCCAAGCGTTAGAGATTGCCGATGAAATCTTTGTCGCTGGCAAGAAAAAACTCAGCCAAGTCGACAGCCATACCATTCATTATGGCCACATCTATGACGACAAACGAGAAGGATTTTTAGATGAAGTGATGGTCAGTGTCTTAAAAGCACCGAAAACATTTACCCGCGAAGACATCATCGAAATCAATTGTCACGGGGGGATGGTCGTTACCAATCAAATTTTACAACTGGTTTTACGCAAAGGAGCACGCCTTGCTGAACCAGGTGAATTTACCAAACGCGCTTTTTTAAATGGCCGTATCGACTTATCGCAAGCTGAAGCGGTGATGGACCTTATCCAAGCCAAAACCGACCAATCGATGCAAATGGCCTACCAACAATTAGAAGGACGCTTATCGACTTTAATTAAGAGTTTACGTCAAGAAATTCTGGAAACGTTGGCGCAAGTTGAAGTCAATATCGATTATCCAGAATACGATGATGTAGAAGAGATGACGAGCCAGTTGATGCTGACTACGGCCAAACATATAGAAGAAAAAATCGAACAGCTGCTAAAGACCGCCACGCAAGGAAAAATTTTGCGTGAAGGCTTGCAGACAGCGATTATCGGCCGGCCAAATGTTGGAAAATCCAGTCTATTAAACTATTTATTGGACGAAGAAAAAGCGATTGTCACGGATATTGCCGGAACGACGCGCGATGTCATCGAAGAATATGTCAATGTCAATGGCGTGCCACTGAAACTGATTGATACAGCCGGCATTCGTCAAACAGAAGATGTTGTGGAAAAAATCGGAGTGGAGCGCAGTAAAAAAGCCCTCCAACAAGCCGATTTGGTATTGTTAGTCTTAAACCAAGCCGAATCACTAACCAAAGAAGATTTAGCGCTATTAGATTTAACCAAACAATCCAAGCGTATCATTTTGCTCAATAAAACAGATTTACCAAGTGCTTTAGACCGCGCGCAATTACAAGAAGTGGCCCAAGATAGCCCAGTTTTTGAGATTTCCGTGTTGGCCCAAGATGGTTTGGAACAATTAGAACAAGCCATTAAAGACCTATTTTTCGCCGGTCAAACTCAGTCTAAAGAAGCATCTTATGTCTCCAATACGCGTCATATTTCCCTTTTAGAACAAGCACTAGCCAGTCTAAAAGAAGTGGAAAATGGCATTGATGCAGGGATGCCCGTCGATTTAGTACAAATGGATTTAACCCGTTGTTGGGATCTATTAGGAGAAATCACGGGTGAAAGTGTTCAAGATGAATTAATCACACAATTATTCAGTCAATTCTGTCTAGGAAAATAACAAGAGGTGAACAAATTAATGGAAGAATATCAAGCAGGTTCGTATGATGTCATCGTTGTCGGTGCCGGTCATGCGGGTTGTGAAGCAGCTTTAGCAAGTAGTCGTATGGGAAACAAAACCTTATTAGTTACCATCAATTTAGACATGGTCGCTTTTATGCCATGTAATCCTTCTGTCGGTGGCCCAGCAAAAGGCGTGGTCGTGCGCGAAATCGATGCGCTCGGCGGTGAAATGGGAAAAAATATCGACAAAACCTATATCCAAATGCGTATGTTAAACACCGGAAAAGGGCCAGCTGTCCGCGCATTACGAGCACAAGCAGACAAACATGCCTACCACCGCGCGATGAAACATACCATTGAATTAGAAGAAAACCTGACTTTGCGTCAAGGCATCGTCGAACGTTTAATTGTTGAAGATAATGTCTGCAAAGGGGTAGTGACTTCAACAGGTGCGCGATATGATGCCAAAGCGGTGGTCATCACGACTGGTACGGCATTACGCGGAGAAATTATTATCGGGGAATTAAAATATTCTTCCGGACCAAACAATTCGCAACCATCCATTGGCCTGGCTGATCATTTGAAAGAATTAGGTTTGGAAATCACACGTTTTAAAACCGGGACCCCACCACGCGTCAAATCAAGCACGATTGATTACTCAGTGACTGAAATCCAACCAGGCGATACCACACCTAACCATTTCAGTTTCTCAACGCCAGATAGTGCCTATAAACAAGAACAAGT
>JAEWFE010000250.1 GCA_023389005.1 Bacillota bacterium | reverse complement strand
AATTATTAGCCAAAGATGAAATCCAAGTCAAAGTCATCAAGAGTGAAGACACCTGGTATGGTATGACTTACCGCGAAGATGTCGAACCAGTGAAAGCAAGCTTTGCCCAATTGGTTGCCGATGGTGTATATGAATCAAATTTGTATAGAAATATTATATGTAAGTAAGTAGATTATGATATCGAAGGTTGTGTGTATTATGGGTAAATATTTTGGTACAGATGGGGTGCGCGGTGAAGCAAATGTGGAATTAACCCCAGAATTAGCATTTAAATTAGGACGTTGTGGAGGCTATGTTTTAAGTCAGCATGAAACGGGGCGTCCAAAAGTTTTGGTTGGTCGCGATACACGTATTTCAGGCGAATTGTTAGAATATGCATTGATTGCGGCTCTGCTTTCTGTGGGCATTGAAGTGTATCGTCTTGGGGTTATTTCTACTCCAGGCGTGGCTTATTTAACACGTACACAAAAAGCAAGTGCAGGTGTGATGATTTCTGCTTCACACAATCCAGCACAAGATAATGGAATCAAATTCTTTGGTAGTGATGGTTTTAAATTAGTTGACGACCAAGAACTAGAGATTGAAGCTTTATTAGATGCTGAAGTGGACGAATTACCACGACCTTCAGCACAAGGTTTGGGTACAGTCAATGAAATGTCAGATGGGTTAATTAAGTATGTCGAATTTTTAGCTGAAACGATTCCTGGCGATTTATCTGATATGAAAATCTGTTTAGATGCAGCACATGGCGCAACTACTCCAGTTGTGAATCGCTTGTTTAAACAATTAAATGCAGATTTTTATACAATTGGGGCGAATCCAGATGGTTTAAATATTAATGACGGTGTTGGCTCGACTCACCCAGAAGCTTTAAGTGAATTTGTCCGTGTCAAAGGGGCAGATGTTGGTTTGGCCTTTGACGGTGATGGAGATCGTATCGTTGCTGTAGATGAGCTAGGAAATATCGTGGATGGTGATAAGATTATGTACATCTGTGCAAAATATCTTGCGGCTAACCATCGTTTGAAGAAAGATACGATTGTGACAACTGTGATGAGTAATCTAGGCTTCCATCGCGCAGTTGAAGAAATTGGTTTGAAGGATGTTGTAACTAAAGTGGGTGATCGTTATGTAGTGGAAGAAATGCGCAAAAACGGTTATAACTTTGGTGGCGAACAATCCGGACATATGATTTTCTTAGATTACAATACAACAGGTGACGGTATTCTTTCTGGGTTACAATTATTGAACATCATCAAGGAAACAGGTAAAACATTATCTGAGTTAGCCAGTGAAGTTACTATTTATCCGCAAAAATTAGTTAATGTTCGCGTGACGGATAAAAATCATGTCATGGATCATCCAGTGATTCGTGAAACCATTGGAAAATCAGAATCTGCATTAGGTGAAACAGGACGTATATTGGTTCGCCCATCCGGTACCGAGCCATTATTACGCATCATGGCTGAAGCACCAACAGATGAATTGGTGAATTACCATGTAGACACTATTGCTCAAGTCGTTAAGGAACAAATTGGCTTAGAAGACTAACGGAGCTCATTGCCAATAATCACCCTTTTGGCAATTTAGCTTATATAGATGATTCTCCCCACAAGTTTGTGTTCCACTGCACACTGAACTTGTGGGGAGTTTAAGGAGATTTTTTTCTGTAAGCGTTACAATATTTTTGATAGATTGAGGTTCTATTCATAGAAAATATATAGAAGTTAGATATTATAATGTTTTTTTAATATTTCCTATAATTAAAAATTATTTTTCTTGCGTGTATTGAAGATACTTAATGGGTAGGAATTTATCGAACAAAAAGAATTAACGACATTTAATTATGAGTTTGATTAAATATTAATCGAAAGACAATTCTTTCGCTAAAATGAATCGATACTATTGAAAGATGGTAAAATCTCATTTTGTTCATAATTGACAGTTGAAATAAAAATTTGGAAAAGTATCTAGCAACACTGATTTCATTATGAATTAAATGGTAATAAATATACCAAAGTAAAAGATAATTTCAAAGTCATCGAACTATTTCTAGTAGACTTATGTGTCCATATTGTGTGATTGATATAGAAAAATTATAGGTTAATTCGAGGTATATTATGAAAGAAAAATTTTTGTTACAATCAGAGTCAAAGTTTAATGATTTCTTGATTACATTATTTGAAGGATATGGATACCGTATTGCATCTGAAACTGATATAGGGATGAACAATAGATTTAGAGAGGATTTAATTATAAAAAAGAACAATATTGAATATGTAATAGAAATAAAAGTGAGTAAGTTTAGTGTTGATACTAGACTATTAACTTGGATTAAAGAAGTAAATCAATCAGGTAGAATCCCAGTAATTATTTCTATAAATCAAATTAATGACGAAATAAAATCCAAATTGAAAAAAATTGAAAATCAACAAGTTGAAATTTTGGATATCACTAATTTACTTTATTTATCTCAATATAATGTGGAATTGTATTCAGAACTAGTATCGCAACTTCCATTTTCAGTTGAAAACATTTTTCCTCAAAAACATACATTATTTAGTGAAAATAGCATTATGTATCATATATACGGAGAAAATTTAATAAACGAATTAAATTTATGTAAAAAAGGAAAAGGTCATTCAAAAGAATATGAAATAATATGTACATATATATTGAAATATTTATTTAGCAATGAATTGACATTATGGAAACAGCATAAAAAATCAAATAATGGATTATATTTTTTTGATTTATTTTGCCGAATAAAAGATGACAATATTAAATCGTTTTGGAGCACAATGGAGCAATATTTTAAATCTAAATATATTATTTTTGAATTTAAAAATTACAGTAAAAAAATTACCCAATTAGAAGTATATAAAACAGAGAGATATTTATATTCAAAGGCGTTAAGATCAGTTGCCATTATTATTGCTCCTAATGGTTATCAGCGGAATGCTATGTGGGCTGCAAAAGGATGCTTAAGAGAAAATGGAAAACTAATATTATTATTTACAAATGAAGACTTGATACAAATGATTAGACTGAAAAAAGAGGAAAATGATCCATCTGAATATTTATTACAAAAACTTGATGATTTACTTTTTGATTTAGAAAAATAAAACTATGGGCTACTCCAAAAGTGTTTTATCAATATAACTAAAAAAGCAATCCGTAAGCGCCCAATAACAAGGTGTATCGCATCTATCTAATCCTCCAGTTATACTGTATTCAAACAGAAGATTGGAGGATTTTTTATGATGAAACAACCCATTGTCCCTCTAGCGATGCCCAAAACTGG
>JAEWFE010000165.1 GCA_023389005.1 Bacillota bacterium | reverse complement strand
TGAATAGCCAGTTTGGCAGATTCAGGCAACGTGTTATCATAATCGACTAAAGTCCCATCAACATCGAGAAAAATAATTTTTGACATAGTACCTCTTCCTTTGCTGTTTTCTTATCTTTATCGTATCAGAATGTGGGTGAAATGATAAGCGTTTACAGTAGAATTCAAATAGTATTTACAAAATAGTTACAGATTGCGTGTGAAAGTTGTAAATGTTTTGCGAATGGCAGATTTTTTGGGGATTTTTCAATGTTATGTTATACTCAAGGCAAATATTCAGCTAAAAAATGTTGAAAATAATTTTTTAAGGTGATGTAAATGAGTATACCAACTTATGATTATATTGTTATTGGTGGCGGTAGTGGTGGAATTGCCTCTGCGAACCGAGCTGCGATGCGTGGCGCCAAAGTGTTATTGATTGAAGGTCGTCATCTAGGGGGGACCTGTGTGAATGTCGGCTGTGTCCCTAAAAAAGTGATGTGGCAAGCGAGTCATGTGATTGAAGCTGTGGAAAAAGAAGCAGCGGGCTATGGTATTTATGCACATGTGGATAAGTTTGATTTCGCAAAACTTGTGGAAAACCGCGAAAATTATATAGAATTTCTACATGGTGCGTACCAAAGAGGCCTTGATAGCAATAAAGTTGAAGTTATCCACGGTTATGCACAATTTGTGGATAACCATGTGATTTCTGTGGACAACCAACAATTTTATGGGAAAAACATTTTGATTGCGACCGGAGCTAGACCGATGCCATTAGCGATTCCTGGTGGCGAATATGCGAAAAACTCCGATGATTTCTTTGCCTTGACGGAGTTACCTAAGCGTGTATTGATTTTAGGGGCGGGCTATATTGCGGCAGAATTAGCAGGTGTGATGCATGGTTTAGGTTCACAGGTGACTTGGGCTTATCGCAAAGCACGACCATTGCGCCAGTTTGACACCCAAATTATCGAATCTTTAGTGAATTTATATCAAGCACGCGGCATTACGACTAAGGCCAATCATGTACCAGCCAAAATCGAAAAGACAGCAAGCGGTTATGAAGTGACTTTTGAAAATGGGGCAGTCATCGCGACAGATTATGTATTGTTTGCCGGAGGACGCGTGCCAAATGTGGAAAAGATTGGTTTGGAAAATACGGATGTCAAGCTGGATGACCGGGGCTTTATTGCAGTGGATAAATATCAAAAGACAAGTGTGGATCATATTTTTGCGGTGGGCGATGTGATTGGCAAACTAGAATTAACCCCAGTGGCAATTGCAGCTGGACGTCGATTATCTGAGCGTTTATTCAATGGTCAAACCGATGCCCATTTAGACTACAATTTAGTGCCAACGGTGATTTTTACGCATCCAGCTATTGCGACGATTGGAGATAGTGAAGAAGCAGCCATTGAAAAATATGGTGCCGAAAATATCAAAGTGTATCGCTCCACTTTCACACCAATGCATTATGCGTTAAGCGACTTCCGCGAAAAATCTGTGATGAAACTAGTCTGCTTAGGCGAAGAAGAAAAAATTATCGGACTTCATGGCATTGGCGTTGGAGTCGACGAAATGCTTCAAGGCTTTGCGGTGGCGATTAAAATGGGCGCAACCAAAGCCGATTTTGACAACACCGTAGCCATCCACCCAACCGGCGCCGAAGAATTCGTCACGATGAAATAAAGGATGTGAGCCGGGTTGGTTAGCTCCAAGCAGCTAAGTTTTCCGGAATGTCAGGAAAATCCATATTTTTTAAGATTTTCCAAGACAGGCCGGCTTAGATGCACAGGAGCTACTCGGCGAACACGGATTGGATAAAGGTTATGAGGTAGCTTGTTTAGACATGAAGAAATTCGTGTGTTTACCTACCACTGCGAAAATCGGATGAAAGGAGATTTTTGCAAGTGGTAGGGCGAATTTCACAATGTCTAGCTACCGAATACCGTCAATAAAGGTTGTGAAGCGACTTGCTCAGCCACGAGTTGCGAAGCGTGATAGATAAAGGCTATCAAATGAAAGTCTAGAAGTTGTTCACAAACGAGCAGATAAACAGGTATAATGGGAAAAAGGAAGGTAAAAAGGTGGTTTTAGGATGAACATTCAACAAATGCGTTATGTGACGGCGATTGCAAATAATGGGAGTTTTCGAGAGGCGGCCAAAAAGCTCTATGTTTCGCAACCGAGTCTGTCTCATGCGATTAAGGAATTAGAACAAGAATTAAATGTGCAGCTGTTTGAACGCACGAGTCAAGGGGCCTATTTGACTAAAGAAGGTAGCGATTTTTTTCAGTATGCACAACAGATCTTATCGCAAGTCGAATTACTTGAAAATCGTTATGCCACTAAAAGCGATCATACCCAGCATTTTTCGATTGCCAGTCAGCACTATGATTTCTTATCCATTATTTTAAGCGAGATGATTCAGGATTTTCCAGCGTGTGAATCTTTCCGCATTTACGAAAATACGACCTTAAGCGTGATTAAAGATGTGGAAGAATATCGTAGTGAATTGGGCGTTTTATATCTGAATGCTTCCAATAAAGTAGCTTTAGAGCGAATGTTTAAAACTAGTGATCTGACATATGAGGTACTGCATGAGTTTCAAACACATATATTTTTAGGTGAAAATCATCCTTTAGCGACCAAAGCAGAGATTACCTTAGATGATTTAATGCCTTATCCGCAAATTCGATTCTCACAAGAAAGTGACCATTATACTTATTTTTCAGAGGATTTATTGGATTTTCCAGAAGTCGTGCAAGTCATTCATACCTCTGACCGCGCGACATTAACCGGTATCTTAACACGAACAAATGCCTATGGTTCTGGCTCTGGTTTGGTAGAAGATGGGCCTTCCCAAGGGATTTTACTGATTCCCCTAGCAAATGCACCGAAAAGCCAGTTAATTGCCATCCGTCAAAAAGACCGCGTACTTTCAGACATGGCGGAAAGTTTTTTGACGCGGCTGAAAGACTATTTACAACATTTTCATCAATCAAAATAAACCAGGGACTTGCTCTCTGGTTTTTGTGTGAATATGGAAAATAATAGATAAAATTCTCAAAATGAAGTGAAATTATATAGCGAAAAAAGAGAAAATGATTGGGGTATTTCTGTTCTTATTTAAAATTAATTTGTGATAGAATAAGTTTTGAGATATTGCTTGTGGCATTTCGTTCGAAAAACGTAAAAAATTTTTTGAAATGTTAGATTTGATTCTTGAAAGTAAAGTTGAACGTGTTGTCATTACACATAAAAATCGTCTTTCAAGAGTAGGTTTTGATTTATTTAAATTTTTATTTGACAAATAAGGAACTGAAATCGAAATAACTTCAGATATTGCTAACCATAAAACAGATGAAGAAGAACTTTTTGAAGAAATTATTAGCTTGTTACATTGTTTTTCTATGAGTATGTATTCACGCAGCCTTTTAGAACGAAAAAAAATCGAAGCTGTATTACATGAACATATTCGCTAAGTTGTATTAAACAAAGGAAAGGTGGTGAAACAAACATGCTTTTATCTTCTGAATATGTCATTCAAGACACTTATAGCATTTTAAATGAAACGTCTAAACAAGCGAATAACCTATTCAATGCTTGTTTGTATCAAGTACGTCAAAATTTCTTTCAGCGAGAGCCAATGAAACCCTATGAATTTTATAATGCTTTATTTAAAAAGAAATACGAAGCAAGAGAAAACATGCTTTATAGAGCGTTGGGGTATGTACAAAGCGCACAACAAACACTAAAAGAAGTACTTGAAATATGGGTAGCGTGGCGTAAAGCTTTGAAAGAATACTACAACAACCCAAAAAAGTTTACAGGAAAGCCAAGCATTCCTAAGTATTTAAAGAAAGGCAGTCGGCATACGTTCTTTGTAACCAATCAAAACGCAAAAGTAAAAAACGGTTATTTGGTTATCGACAAATTAAAAGTGCGTGTAAAATTAATTGATACGATTGGTAAAGTAAAACGTGTAGCGTTTAAACCTTTGTCAAAGAATTTCTTTAAAATGATTGTTCAACATGAAATTCCAGATGTATGTCCTAAAGCGGATAATGGAGTTGTTATGGGTATTGACCCTGGTTTAAATAATCTATTTACTTGTGTGACAAATACTAAAAACCGTCCGCTAATTATTAACGGTAAAGGTTTGAAGTCCGTGAATCAATGGTACAACAAGCAACGTAGTGTTTTATACGCTAAACATGCAATGTATGGACAATGCTGTAAACAAGTGAAGCAAAAAGACGGAAAAATAGTTACTGCTTATTACGAAAGTAAGAAAACACGAGAAATGACTGATTGGCGAAACCGTAAAATAAAAGATTTCGCCCACAAAGCAACGAAGTGTATCATTGATTATGCGCTAAGCTGTGGGGTTACAACGATTGTCATCGGTCATAATAAAAATCAGAAAAATAAGAGTAACATGGCTACGCAAAGCAATCAGAATTTCGTGACTATCCCTCATGTAATGATGATGGGTATATTAGAATATAAAGCTACATTAGCAGGTATTACAGTCATTCGCAGTGAGGAAAGCTATACGTCACAAACAAGCTTTTTGGATAACGAATTACCTATTAAGGAAAATGGCAATCACGCTCGTAAATTAAAGGGCTTAAAACCAGCTAAACGTAGACTCAAACGTGGAATGTTTAAAAGTGATAAAGGTATTCTGATTAACGCAGACGTCAACGGCGCTTTACAAATTATTAAGAAAGTATTCCCTGAAATACAATTAGATGGGATAGTGGGGATGGTGTTATCCCCTGTTAAATACAATGTTCAATTTTAAAACAACGTACTTAATAAAGAAAAAGTTGGTTAATTGTATTGATAGGTTGACGTGATGTAAATCCTTATAGTTTATGAAAGTGATTGATATATTTTCATAGGTGTTTTAAAAAGGTCTTATACTAATATTTATCAATTACAGTTAACGTTCTAGTAAAAAAATGGATATATTTGCATACATATGTTCACAAATTTACTGTTTTTCATAACATGAAGTTATGGCGGTTGCAAATTCAACTGGAGGTAGGTGGTGCTTATGCAAAATCTATCAGAAAGGAGATTTGCTTTCATGTCAGTCAGCGACGTTATTGCGATTATTTCGATCGTAGTTGCGGTGATTTTTGGTACGCTATCATTAGTAATCCAAATCATAGGTTTAATCCTAGGCAACAGTGGCAAGAAAAAATAGCCGTCCTCTAACTTTTTCGCGAGGTTAGAACGGCTATTTTGCCTAAATAACTATGCGACCGTCAAAAACGGACTATCTCTGATAAGGGGGATTGTACCAGCAGTCCCTCTTTTCATTTGTATTCTAGCATACTTTTTTTTATTTGTCGATTTTTTTAATTTTACAACCAAAAACCAGAGACTCGCTCTCTGGTTTTTGTGTAAGTATGGGAAATATAGCAAGAAAAAATAGCCGTCCTCTAACTTTTTCGCTACGGTTAGAACGGCTATTTTGCCAAGTATAAATATGCGACCGTCAAAAATGGACGATTGCTTCCACTCACATTATAGCAAATTTTTGAGAAATAACTAGACATTGTAGAAAAAAACTATCAAAAAAACCATAAGAATCTCGACTTTTGTCATTTAAATACTGATATCTATATGTTTATCTCTGTTCAAAAATAAATAAATGTTATCTTAAATTTTCATAAAGTTGAAAAATGGGGATAAATTTGATAGGTTGATAAAATTTATAATTATTCTAACTAAAAAATAGATAACGTACATTAAAATATCGTTTGTTCTGTATTTTTATGAAAATGGGTCAAATGATAAAATTTTTACATAGCAATTGTTCTTTTTATTTGATATTTCAATAAAAACTTATGATAAAGTGCGAAATAAAATCTTTGAAAATATAAGAAAAAAGTA
>JAEWFE010000145.1 GCA_023389005.1 Bacillota bacterium | reverse complement strand
GGAATAGCTGGTTGTTGCGGTTTGATGGTTGCAGGTGTGGGCTTGAAACATTCATTAGAAGCCGTGATTGATGAGCATTTCGGCCCAATTGTAGATTATCAAGGTATTGTCTCATTAAATGATTCTTCGCAAAAGGGTCGTAACAAGGTAGAAGAAGTACTATATGCCAACCCACATGTCAAAGCTATCTTACCTGTTGAAATGCAATCTATGGAATATCGGAAAAAATCTGTTCCTGTGATGAGTTTTGAAGAAGGTAAGGATAATGAAAAGTTTGTTCATTTGCAGGATTTACGAAATAAACCTTTGCATTTAAATAATCAAGGTGCAATTATCACTCATCCGTTTGCAAAAGAATATGATTTGCAAAAAGGAGATACGCTGACTTTACAAGATAGTGACGGTAAAAAATATAAAATAAAAGTAGCAGCGGTGGCAAAATATTATATTGGTAACTTTATTTATATGACGAAAAATTATGCTGAAGATGTTTTGGGTAGCAACTATCAAAAAAATACTTTACTGATTCAAGCAACCAAGATGAGCAAATCACAAGAAGAAAAATTTTCGAAAAAAGTGCTTGCAACAAATAAAGTAACCAACCTTACCTTAATGACGGGACAAATAAAATTGCAAAAGAAAATGACGGATAACCTAGATATTATCGTATTAATTTTTGTGGTATTATCCGGAATGTTGGCTTTGGTTGTCTTATACAATTTGACGAATATCAATATTTCCGAAAGACTCCGAGAATTATCCACGATTAAGGTGTTGGGCTTTTATCACAAGGAAGTCACGATGTATATTGTGCGTGAAAATATTATTTTCACTATTTTTGGGATTATCTTAGGATTTGGTGTTGGTTATCTTTTAACAGGCTTTATTTTATATCAAGTCTCTTTTAACCAAGTCATCTTCCCAATTAAAATTCATGCGAGTGCATATCTTTTAGCAAGCAGTATGACAATATTATTTACAATTATTGTGATGGTAATTACGCATTTTCGGTTGAAGCATATTCATATGATTGATGCACTTAAATCTAATGAATAGTAGGCACTTCAATTTCCAGTAGTTTCATGATAAAAACCTTTCCTAATATGAGGGTCACACCTCGCAAAAAAGAACAGCCCCTTTTTGGGAACTGTTCTTTTTTTATTAGTTATTCTTAAAGTAATTTTTTAGACCTTTGACAATATCATCAGCTACTTTTTGACGATAATCTTTGCTAGTGATATAAGCTAGATCTTTTTCATTATTCATATAGCCTAATTCTAGCAATAAAGCAGGTTGCGTCGTTTCACGAATGACTTCAAAATTGCCATAATAAATGCCTAAATTATCTAAAGGTAGATTGTCAAAAGCATGATTAATACTTTCAGCTAGGTCTTGATATTTATTATAGTAATAATAGATTTTGATACCTGAATATTGATTATCGATGTCCGCTGCGTCAAAGTGAAGACTTAGGAAAACATCCGCATTTTTGTCCATAGAAAATTGGGTAATATCATCTAAATAGATATACTTATTGCTTGAAGTATGGGTAAGGTAAACTTTTGCCCCAGCTTTTTCTAATGTTTTTTTGACCACTTTTGCCATTGCCATCGTCATGTCTTTTTCATAATATTGCTCATTGATACTTGAAGCGCCCACATCTTGTCCACCATGACCAGGATCTAAGACAATAATCGCATTTTTTAATGAATGAATAGATTGATACATTTTTTTTGTAAATTTACTTGCTTTGTCTTGGGATATATAGCCGGTATTTCCTTTATTGGAAGTCACTAGATAAAAATCATCTTTTACACTTTGATAGTTAAAAATTTCTCCTGGTGGAACTAATTCTAACACATCACTATTTAAATCAGCGTCTTGATAGAGATTGACCTCTTGATTAGTTGCTTTTACAAAAGTTTTTTTCACTAATTTTCGTGGAGAACTCGTCTTTTTTTTGTTGATAGTTGACACACTAGTCGCTTCTTTACTCTCTTGTTTATGTAAAAAATGTCCTTTAATGGGTCCAAGAATCAGCCATATCAGTAAAATTATTCCTAATAGAGTGAAACGATAGCGCCATTTCTTTTTTAATCTGCGTCTTTTCTTTTTCTTAGCCAAATTACTCCTCCGTTCTCATATAAATTATGTAACAGGGACTTAAAAGATTGATGACATCTTCATCACCGTACTTGTAATTTTACTGAATCTTACTTACAATGTAAATTATTGAATAAAAATTTTGGGGGAAACATGAAAAAAATTGCTCTTTTTCTTATAAGTGTCGTACTTCTTTTTTCGATAGGGATGCATTTAGAAAAATGGTTAGACGGAGATTATTCTACAGATACGGTTTTGGCGACTTCTTTAAGTAAGCAAAAGCCAGCTTCAGATTCATCCACAAAAGATGATGAGAATACTTTGACGTTGATGACGGATGAAAATATTGAATTACGCCATCCACTTAAACGCTTTGAAGAAAGTTCTACGCAAAACTTTAGTTGGCGTAACCTAGAACCAGCCGTCTTAGTGGATGAAAAGACCAATCATTTTTTATTGCAAAGTGGCAAAATCTATCTCTATCCGAATTCTAAGTCATCAGTTTATCCCAATTATAAACAATACTTACATTATATGGCCATTTCTAGACAAACAGTGAAGAGTCAAGGTAAATTATGGTATCAAGTCGCTTTTCCTGATGAAGTCATAGGATGGGTGAGTGAAGATCAGGTAGTCATGCATAATGAGGATTATTATTTCTATCAAACTGGCGGGGCCCAACCTAATTTATCTAAAGTTGAGCAGTTAAATATTG
>JAEWFE010000291.1 GCA_023389005.1 Bacillota bacterium | reverse complement strand
CAGATAATTCCTTCGTTAAGATAGCTAAATAATCTTCTTTCGTTAAATCAGGGATTAACTGATTATTGATGGTAATACTCACACCTCCTGTTTCTTCTGAGACAACTAGTGTCACTGCATCACTTACCTCAGAAATACCAACAGCAGCACGGTGTCTTGTACCATATTCTTTAGGGATTAAGATACTGTCTGACAAAGGTAAATACGCACAGGCAACAGCTACTTTACCATCGCGTATAATTACCGCACCATCATGTAAAGGTGTGTTTGGGATAAAAATATTCGTCAGTAGTTCTCCTGAGATATCCGCATCTAAAGGTATCCCAGTTTCAATATATTCTTCTAGACCTGTGTTGCGTTCGATTGTAATTAATGCCCCAATTTTCCGTTTAGACATGTATTGAACGGCTTTATCCAAGGCTTTAATAATCCGTTCTTCCTCACGTTCTTTCACACTATTTGGGGCAAAAAACTTAGTACGCCCAAGATGCTCAAGTCCCCGACGTATTTCTGGTTGAAAAATGACAACAGCTGCAATCACCCCATAGGTAATGACCTGGTCCATCAACCAAGAAAGTGTATGTAATCCTAAAAATTCAGCAGCAAAACGAATAACTAGAAAAACTAGTACCCCTTTTAAAAGCTGAATAGCCTTTGTTCCACGGACTAATTGAAGCAACTTGTATAACAGATACCAAACAACAATAATATCAACAATGTTAATCAAAAAGGAATAAGACAAGATATTTTCTGAAAACAATTGCTTCCAATAATCCAATTGGAAAATATCTCCATTTTGAAAAGACATAAACAGACTTCCTTTCATTTATTTCTTGATTCAAGTATATCATAAGTTTGAATGGTCATGAAAAAAAATAAAGATTTTTACTATTTTTTAAAATACAGAAAAAGACGTACTAGCAATCGCATAAAATTACTAGTACGCCTGTTTCAAAAAAGTTTATTCGCTTTTTTCCTCATTTTGGGCTTCACGTCTTGCTTTACGTTCAGCTCTTCTTTGTAAGCGACGTGCTTCTCTTTCTGGATCAACAACACGCTCTTTCTTTTCTCTACGAACAGTTGCTTTATTATCTTCAACTGGAGAATCCTTTTTGCCTTCTAAACGCTGACGAATTTTTTCTTCTTGACCAGCTAGACGGGCATAATTATAAAAGCGGGTCTTGGCATCATTGACGGTCTTATCAAATAACGCTTTAGCATGTTCTGGGTGCACTGTTTCTAACGCTCTAAATCTCACTTGAGTACGCATGAAATCAGGCATCTTAGAAAAATCAGGTTTCTTAAAGTCAAGACTCATTGGCTCTTTACCTTGCGCTTTAAGGCTTGGGTTATATCGATAAAGGGACCAATAACCTGAACTTACTGCATCTTTTGCTTCTTGGATCGATTGACGCATGCCACCTGACAAACCATGAACGATACATGGTGTATAGGCGATAATCACGGATGGTCCAGGGAATTTTTCCGCTTCTTCAAACGCTCGCATGGTTTGGATGGCATTAGCTCCAGAAGCGATTTGGGCAACATAGACATTACCATATGTCATGGCCATCATACCTAAATCTTTTTTCGCCGCATTTTTCCCGCTGGCAGCAAATTTAACAATCGCCGCAGCTGGCGTGGCTTTAGAAATTTGACCACCAGTATTTGAGTACACTTCATTATCCAAGACTAAAATATTGACATCGGCGCCAGTAGAAATAACATGGTCAATTCCGCCATATCCAATATCATAGGCCCAACCATCGCCACCAATCATCCATTGACTTGGTTTTACGAATAAATCATCATGCGCTAAAATTTCAGCTAATTCAGGGACTTGATGGACTTCACTTTGTAAGGCAGCTTTCAGTTTTTTCGCTCTTTGTTGGGTTCCTTCACTAGTATTTAAATTCTTCGTCCAATCTTGCATTAGTTCCTTAAGCTCTGGAGAAACTTTATCTAGCATGGATGTCATTTGGTTGGCTAAAGCTTCACGTCGAGTGGTATTGGCAATCATCATACCATATCCAAATTCAGCATTATCTTCTAACAATGAGTTTGACCATGTCGGACCTTGCCCTTGATCATTCGTCGTATAAGGCGTAACTGGTGCAGCTGCTCCCCAAATAGAAGAACAACCTGTCGCATTGGCAATCATCATACGGTCACCAAACATTTGCGTCAATAATTTAACATATGGCGTTTCTCCACATCCTGAACATGCACCAGAAAATTCTAGTAATGGTTTATTAAATTGACTGTGCAATATCGTTCCTGGTTTTGCAGGGTTTTCTTTTTGACGTAATGTCATTGAAAAGGCCCAATTGATAGCTTCTTCTTTCATTTCTTCGTAAGGACGCATTTTTAACGCCTTACCTTTTGCAGGACATGCTTCCACACATAGGCCACATCCAGTACAATCTTCCACTGATACTTGAATGCGGTATTTCAAGCCATCAGGTCCACGCATATCACGAACGATATAGCCTTCAGGTGCTTCTTGCATTTCATCTTCGTCTGCTAAAAATGGTCGGATGGCAGCATGTGGACAAACAAACGCACACTCATTACACATGGTACAACGATCTGCTATCCACTCCGGTACTTCAAGGGCAATTCCTCGTTTTTCAACAGCGGCTGTACCAAGCGGCATATCACCAGCAACCATGCCATTATTCACAAAGACGCTGACTGGGATATGATCTCCTTTTTGGGCATTGACTGGCTCCACAATTTCTTCCACAAACTTACTTTGACGACTCAAACGTTTTTCAGTAGGATCTAAGTCCGCCCATTCTTTTGGTACTTCAAAACGATGCAAGTGCGTTAAGGTTTGATCAATTGCTGCATGGTTTTGCTCCACTATTTTCGCTGATTTGTGACCATAAATTTTTTGCACTTGATCTTTTAATAATTTCACAACCGTATCAAAATCCATGACATTCGTTAACTTAAAGAAAGCGGTCTGCATGATGGTGTTGATACGATTACGCAAACCAATTTTTTGGGCTAATTGCATCGCGTTAATAGTATAAAACTGGATATCATTTTCAGCCAAATATTTTTTCAGATGTTTGGGCAAGAATTTATGCAATTGTTCATCTGACCATGTCGTATTTAATAGGAATGTGCCACCTTTTTTCAAGCCTTGAACTAATTCATACTTATGGACATACGCCGGTGTATGACAAGCAATAAAATCAGCATGCTCTACTAAATAAGTGGAGCGAATTTCTTGATCACCAAATCTTAAATGAGAAACGGTCAAACCACCCGATTTTTTGGAATCATAATAAAAGTAACCTTGGACAAATTTATCGGTATTGTCGCCAATGATTTTAATCGTTGACTTATTTGCACCAACCGTACCATCTGAACCAAATCCCCAGAATTTCGCTTGGAAAGTACCTGGTCGAGTTAAATCTAATGTTGGTCCTAATGGCAAGGATAAATACGTCACATCATCGGTAATACCAATTGTAAATCTTCTTTTTTGTTCTTTACGTGGTTTTTGTAATTCATCAAAAACAGCTAAGATCTGCGCAGGTGTCACATCTTTTGAACCTAAACCATAGCGGCCACCAATGACACTTGGACGAATATCTGCTTCATAAAGCGCTGATTGAACATCTAAAAATAGTGGTTCGCCACTTGCCCCAGGTTCTTTTGTACGGTCTAACACCGCGATAGATTGGACAGTTGCGGGGATTTTACTTAAGAAATTCTCTGTTGGAAATGGACGGTATAAATGGATGTTGATAAACCCAACTTTGCGTCCTTGTTCATTCAGAAAATCAACCGTTTGTTCAATCGCTTGGGCCGCTGAACCCATTACGACAACGACTTCTTGTGCTTCGGGATGACCATAATAATTGACTAAATCGTAATTTGTTCCACGCAATTCATTGATTTTGCCCATATATTCTTGGATAATTGCTGGAATATCGTCATAGTACGTATTAATTGTTTCGCGTTGTTGGAAATGAATATCAGGATTTTGGTTCATTCCGCTCACTGTTGGATGATTCGGATTCATGCCACGTTGACGAAATTCAGCTAATTCTTTTTCAGGCACTAATTTTTTCAAATCATCATATTCAATGACTTCTATTTTTTGTAGCTCATGGCTGGTTCGAAAGCCATCAAAAAAATTTAAGAATGGTAAACGACCTTTAATACTTGCTAAATGGGCAACAGCAGCTAAGTCCATTACTTCTTGAACACTACTTTCTGCCAACATCACAAATCCGGTTTGACGTGTCGCCATCACATCAGTTTGATCACCAAATATATTTAAAGCATTAGTTGTCACAGAACGACTCGCAACATGAAAGACGGTTGGCAAAAGTTCACCCGCAATCTTATACATATTGGGAATCATTAATAAAAGACCTTGCGAGGCCGTGTATGTACTGGTTAAGGCACCTGTTTTTAGCGATCCATGAACGGCACCAGCGGCACCAGCTTCTGATTGCATTTCAATGACTTTGACAGGTTCCCCAAATAGATTCTTTTTGCCCATTGCTGACCATGCGTCGACTAATTCGGCCATGGGTGAGCTGGGCGTAATTGGATAGATGGCTGCTACTTCAGAGAAAGCATAAGAAATATGAGCTGCAGCGGTATTTCCATCCATTGTTTTTTTATTCATAGTTAACACCTCAGTGATTTTGCAATTTTTTGACGTGGGAGATCAAAAATTGGACTGTTCAACTACTTATTATATCGAAAAAAACTACATAAGTAACCCTTTTTGCTAGATTTTTTTGTGAAATTCGAAAAATCGTCTACAAGCGTAATAGTTGCATTTTTTCACAAAACCAATAAACTTAAGACTGTAATCAATTAATTTTGAGGTGATACTTTATGGATATTTCAGTAATTAAAGCTGCACAAACAAACGCTGATACTGGTCTTGTACTTGGTAATGGCAAACATGTCATGAAAGAATTTATGAATCTTCGTTGTCCCTATTGTCGTCAATGGTTTAATGAATCTAAGGAATTATTAGCAAATGCCGATGTCACACGTGTCATTAAGTTATTTGATAAAGAAAAACCTAGTCTACAACGCGGAAATGTCATGCATCGTTTCGTGGACACTACGAATGAAGCAACTATTTTAGCAAGTATTCAAAAGATTTTCGATACACAAGAACAATGGGGCAATCTTGAACTTGATGAAGTTGCTACATTTGCCAAAGAAAAACTAGGCTTAAGCGAAAACGACCATCAATCTTATAGCCAACTTATTGTAGATGAAGCCAATGCAGCCAACATCAAATTTGTGCCAACTATTATTGTTGAAGAACACATTTTTGACGAAAGTATTTCTGAAGACGAATTAAAAGAAATTTTAAAATAAAAGCAAAAAACGCAGAATCAACCTTTCTTGGAAGATTCTGCGTTTTTATTATTCTGCTTGTCTTAACTTTTCGGCATAATCATTAATTTTTCGAATACGATGATTAATACCAGATTTTGAGATTGGCCCACTTGGCACCATTTCAGCTAGTTCTTTTAAACTTACTTCTGGATGTTGTAATCTTAACTCGGCGATTTCCTGTAATTTCTCCGGTAAAGACTTAATCCCAACTTTTGACTCGATATATTCAATGTTTTCAATTTGTTTTGTAGCTGCATCTGCAATTCGTGACATATTGGCCGTTTCACAATTGACTAAACGATTCACCGAATTACGCATATCACGAACAATGCGTACATCTTCAAATTTTAGCATTGAATTCGTTGCACCAATCAAAGTTAAAAAGTCCGCAATTTTTTCTGCCCCTTTGAGATAAGTAATATAGCCATTTCTTCTTTCAAGTGTTCTTGCATTTAAATCAAAGAAATTAAGCATACTGCATATATCTTCATTATGCTCTTCATAAACTGAAAAAATTTCCAAATGGTAGCGACTGGTTTCTGGATTATTGATTGACCCAGATGCCATAAACGCACCACGCAAATAAGAACGCATTTTTTGCGCATTTCCCATTAACTCATCTGATGCATGGATATCAAACATTAAGCCATCCATAATCCCCAAATCATTTAATACATCCATGGTGTCATTTTTCAGCCGTACAATATAGACGTTATTCTTTTTCAACTTCATTTTCCGACGAACTAATAATTCGCTTCGAACATCATAATGATCTTTTAAAAGTGAATAAATTCTACGCGCAATTGCCGCATTTTCAGTTTGAACATTGAGTATAAACTGTTGATTGGCAATACTTAAAGAACCATTCATTCTGATTAAGGCAGCTAACTCAGCTTTGGCATGTTCGCGGTGCACTTCTAAAGTCGTCAATTCTTTTTTGACTTCCGCAGCAAATGACAAAATTATCGCTCCCTTTCTGTATTCCTTACGCCATAGACAATCCGCAATAATTCATTCACAACTTTTTCTCCATCATGAAAGACCCCACCATCACGTAATTCTAGAAAATCACTAGAAACCACACGACAGCCTTCTTCACGTAAGCCATTAAAATCATGCGTCACTTGGACTAAATATTCATCGTATTTTTCGACATCCATGTAATCTTCGGGCACATGTTCGATATTAACTAGTACTGTATCTACAAAAGGTGTCTTTAAATGGCGATGTAAGACTTTCACGTGTTGGGCATCGGTAAAATGTTCCGTTTCACCTTTTTGTGTCATAATATTACAAATATATACCACTTCTGCCTTGGTCTTTAACATAGCTTCAGAGATTTCAGGAATCATTAAATTGGGTAAGATACTCGTAAATAAGCTTCCCGGACCTAAAACAATCATATCTGCTTCCATGATGGTTTTCACTACATTACGACTAGCTTTAGGGGTTTCATCGGAGTCTTGACGCGACACATGGACATGACGAATTGTTTTACGCTCTAGGGCAATCTTTGACTCACCTACTGCAGTCGAACCGTCCATAAATTCCGCATGTAAAACTAGAGGTTCTTCTGATGAAGGGTATACATTACCTTCCACATGCATCATCTTATTTAGAATGCGAATCGCCTCATAAGTACTGCCACGCATCTCTGCAATCGCTGCAATAATCAAGTTTCCCAGTGCATGATTCGCTAAAAAATTATCTCCTTTGTTAAAGCGATACTGGAAAATATCTGAATACAACTTTGGCATATCAGAAAGCGCCACTAAGACATTACGTAGATCTCCTGGTGGTACCATCGTTTTAACTGAATCTCGTAAAACCCCACTACTACCACCATCATCAGCCACCGTGACAATTGCTGTGATATCTACGCCCTGATTTCGCAGACTTTTTAATATAACTGGTAAGCCTGTACCACCGCCCATGACTACAACTTTAGGTTTTCTAATGCGATAGGTTTTCATGAGCGATTAACCGTCTCTTTTCGTTTATCTTTATCACGGTGGGTGGTATTAACAGTATAGCCATTTTCTTTTAGGCATTCACCTACACGATTAGTTAAAGCAACAGAGCGATGTTGACCACCTGTACAACCAATCGCAATCGTTAAACTACTTTTACCTTCTTTAATGTAACCAGGCATAATTTGTAGTAAAAGTTGGCTAAATGATTGATAGAATTTTTCAGTTTGTTCAAAACTCATGACATAATCATACACGGGTTTATCACAACCTGTAAGTGGGCGAAGTTCTGGAATATAATGTGGATTTGGTAAGAAACGTACATCCATTACGATATCTGCATCGATTGGTAGGCCATATTTAAAGCCAAATGAGACCATCTCCACACGAAAACCCGATTCATTATTATGACGGAATTCTTGATTGATTTTTTCACGTAATTGGCGCGGTGTTAAAGTAGTCGTATCAATCACCAAAGAAGCTTTTACTTTCAAATCTTCTAAAATAGCACGCTCTTTGCGAATTCCTTCAGTAACCAAACCATCCATTGCCATTGGATGCACACGTCTAGTTTCTTTATAACGTGAAACCAGCTCTACATCTGAAGCATCTAAAAATAAAATCTTCGTATCAATCAATTGCGTGTTTTCAATTTCAGCTAACATATTTTGAATTTCATCAAAAAATGAGCGTGAACGTAAATCAACGACTAAAGCAATTTTGGTTACTTTGCCTGATTCACGAATGAGTTCCCAAAATTTTGGAATTAAACTTGGGGGCATGTTGTCAACGCAAAAATAACCCATATCTTCAAAACTTTGGATGGCAACTGTTTTTCCTGCACCGCTCATCCCGGTAATAATGACTAAACTTAATTGATCAGCCATGATGAATTCCTCCTTTAAAAAAGCAATCATGTTTCACTTTTTATTGTCTTATTTATTATATCATGCCGGGCGTATCTTATACAACAAAATGGATATACGCAATTTCAAAAAATCACGTATATCCGTATAACTTATTTATTTCTTAAAGATAATGCTCGGTCTATCGTGCGGTCTACTAAAATAGATTGTGCATCAAAAATTTTATACTCATGTTCACAATCAATATATTCAGCAACTAATGAAAGTTCTGTACATCCTAAAATAACGGCTTCACATCCAAGTTTTTTTGTATCGGCTAGAATTTCAAAAAACATCTCAAGATTAATATAATCATTTTCTTTGACATCCTGATAAATTAAATGATTAATTTTAGCTTGTAATTCTTGACTAGGAATCAAATAATCAATCCCTTGTTCTTTTAATTCATTTTCGTAAACGCCCGCCTTCACACTGCCTTCCGTACCTAAAAATGCCACTTTACCAGTAATTTGCTCACGCCGAATCTGTTTGACGGCTTCTTTTGGCATATGTAAAATCGGAATTTTGGTCTCTTTTTGTAAGTCATCAAAGAAATAATGAGCCGTATTACAGGTCAAAACAATAAAGCTTGGTTGCAAAATATTTTGTTGGCGAATATCTTCTTGCAATAAAGGAATTGGATTAGGTTTTCTACGATCAAGAATATAAGCCGTACGATCAGGAATTGTCGCATGATTATATAAAATATAATTTAAATAATCCTGATCAGCATGTGTTGGTGTGCGTTTATTTAACTGTCGAACAAAGCTTTCTGTCGCCATCGTTCCCATTCCACCTAGAATGGTAAAAAAATCGCGCATGATTAACCTTCTTTCACTTTAAAATATTTTTCATAATCTTCTTTATACTTTTTATAAACATACTTCATTAATAGATAGTGTCTTAAAGAACGATCTTTCTTATAAAATAATGTTGAACCGTATTTGCCTTGCGCTAATAAATCTAAGCCTCTTTGTTTATCCGGACCGTCTTTGGCATATTTTTTAAAAATAGACAATGGCACATTCAACCATAATTTAGCATGGTCTCCGTGAGCGCGCCCATAAATTGTCTTTTCAAACGGTTTGTTGAAAATCAAATCTTCTGTAATAAATTTGGCTAAATTTAAACCATTTAAAGTTACAAAGAAGCTACTACGGCCTTGACGTAAATTAATTTCAAATAATTTGAATATCCCATCGCGGCTATCATATTTCATATCAAAATTCGCAAAACCAACATAGTTAATACGTTTTAAAAATTGTGCAACATCATGATAGATTTGCTCATTTTCATCTGGTAAGATCACGGTGTAATTTCCAACCGAACCAGGCGCTGGATCTTCTAATAACGGATGACCTAAACACATCATACGAACATTATGATCATGATCGACATAGACATTAAGCACACGCATATTACTATCATCGCCTGGAATGAAGTCTTGCACAATCATCTCACTCGTATAGCCAGCTTGATAAATTCGTTCAACAATAATTTCGAATTCTTCCCAGTTATCAATAATAAATGCTTTTTTACGTCCTTCAAAGTCAATTGACAACCATTCGACACTATTTGCCGGTTTCAGCGCCACCGGAAAATCAAATGGTAAAGATTGTTTGAATTGACCATTTTCTAAATGTGCGGGTGTTAAAATGAAGGTTTTTGGATAAGGCAAACCATATTTTTCACAAGTTTCATAAAAAGTAACTTTATTAATCAACACTTTAAATAACTCATAATCATTGGCGATAAAAGTATAATAGGGTGCTAATTTTTCCTTATTTTGAGATAACAGCTCGGCATAACCATCCCCACAAGGAATCAATAAATATTTAATGTCTGCTTGGTTAAAAGTTGATTTTGCTAACTCGATTAACTTTTCAGAGAAGACAGGATCTTTATCAAAACCTTCAAACAAATGGATATCGGCAATTTTAGTAAATCTAGTTGGAGCTAATTGATGTTCTCCAATCGCAATGGGTTTTATACCATATTCTTCATTGAATGCACGCGCCATGCCATAGACATTCATATCTGTTCCAAGCAATATAGGTATAAAATTATTTTTTTGCATATTTTCACTCTTTTCTGAAACAATTCACATTCAACATAATACCACAAAGGTTCAGACAAGCAAAGAGACTTTTCTGTAAAGCAATGATAATTTTACAAAATCGTAATTAACTTTTCACTTTCAACAAAAAAGTCTCCCATTATTATTTATTTAATATTTTTTGTAAGTATTGACCAGTAAAACTTGTAGACACTTTGGCAACTGCTTCAGGTGTACCTGTAGCCAAAATAGTACCACCACCTGCACCACCTTCAGGCCCTAAATCAATCAGATAATCCGCACATTTAATGACGTCTAAATTATGTTCGATGACTAAAACTGTATTTCCATTATCAACTAAACGTTGTAGTACTTTTAACAAACGAGCAATATCTTCCGCATGTAATCCCGTTGTTGGTTCATCCAAAATATAAAAGTTACGACCATTGCTACTTCGATGCAATTCAGAAGCAAGTTTCATGCGTTGCGCTTCCCCACCTGATAAAGTCGTAGCTGGTTGCCCTAATGTGACATAGCCTAAACCAACATCAACAATTGTTTGTAATTTGCGTTTTATTTTAGGAATGTGTTTAAAGAACTCTAAGGCATCCTCTACAGTCATTTCTAATATTTCAGCAATGTTTTTGCCTTTATAGTGAACTTCTAAGGTTTCGGAATTATAACGTTTACCGTGACAGACTTCGCAAGGAACATAAACATCTGGTAGAAAGTGCATCTCAATTTTGATAATGCCATCTCCCTTACATGCTTCACAGCGTCCACCCTTTACATTGAAACTAAAGCGTCCCTTTTTATAACCGTGGACTTTAGCTTCGTTGGTTTGGGCAAATAAATCGCGAATATCATCAAAAACACTTGTATAAGTTGCCGGATTGCTACGCGGTGTACGGCCAATTGGACTTTGATCAATATCAATCACTTTTTCAATTGATTCAAAACCGGTAATTTTTTTATGTTTTCCTGGTTTCGCATGAGAGCGGCTCACTTTTTGTTGTAAGGCTTTTTTCAGAATTTCATTCACTAATGTCGATTTACCTGATCCAGAAACCCCGGTTACAGCTGTAAATGTTGCTAAAGGAAATTCAACAGTAATATTTTGCAAGTTATTTTCACTGGCTTCTACAACCGTAATCTTCTCACCATTTCCTTTTCTTCTTTCTTTTGGCACTGGAATTTTACGTTTACCAGATAGATACTGCCCCGTTAAGGAATTCGGATTTTCGCTGACTTCTTGTGGGGTGCCGTATGCAACTACTTCTCCTCCATGTTGACCAGCACCTGGACCGATATCAATCAAATAATCAGCTGCTCGCATCGTATCTTCATCATGTTCGACAACGATTAAAGTATTTCCTAAATCACGCATTTTTCTTAAGGAATCCAACAATCGATCATTATCTCTTTGATGTAAACCAATCGATGGTTCGTCTAATATGTATAAAACACCTGATAAATTTGAACCGATTTGAGTAGCTAGACGAATCCGTTGTGCTTCTCCTCCAGACAAAGTTCCAGCAGCTCGACTCAAGGTAAGATAGCCTAACCCGACATTTTGTAAGAAAGTTAAACGGTCTTTTATCTCTTTTAAAATTGGTTTAGCAATCATCGTTTCTTGTTCAGTCAAACTTAATTGTTCAAGAAAAGCTAAAGCATCTTGAATTGACTTTTCGCTCAATTCCCCTAGATGAATGCCCCCAACTTTAACAGCTAAGGCTTGCTCATTCAATCGATAGCCATGGCAGTGAGAACAAGTTAATTCTGTCATATATAACCGCATTTGATCACGCGTAAAATCACTATTGGTTTCATGATAACGACGATAGATATTATTTAAGACTCCTTCAAAAGGCACTTCAACATCACGGACGCCGCCAAAATCATTCTCATAATGAAAATGGAATGTTTTGCCATTGGAGCCATGTAAAATTAACTGTTGCTCTTCTTTACTTAGTTTTTCAAATGGTGTATCCATATCAATCCCAAAACTCAAACAAAATTGTTCAAGCATTTGGGGATAATATTGCGAACTAATTGGATTCCAAGGTACCAATGCCCCCTCTCTTAAAGTTAAGCTCCGGTCTGGAATCACTAAGTCTTCATCAACTGCTAGCTTTATCCCTAAACCATCACACTCCGGGCAAGCACCAAAGGGAGCATTAAATGAAAACAGACGAGGTTCTAATTCTCCCACGGTAAAGCCACAATACGGACAAGCATAGTGTTCACTAAAGAGCATTTCTTCTTGACCAATCACATCAACCACAGCATAACCATCCGCCAAACGTAAAGCCGCTTCAAATGAATCAAACAGCCGCGAGCGAATCCCTTCTTTAATAATGATGCGGTCAATCACAATCGCAATATCATGCTTTTTATTTTTCTCAAGTTCAGGGACTTCGCTGATATCATAAATTTCGCCATCTACACGAACACGCACGTAACCTTCTTTTTGAATATGTTCAAAAACTTTTTTATGCTGCCCTTTCTTTTGATAAATAACTGGCGATAAGATTTGAATTTTACTTCTCTCTGGTAATTCTAAAACTTGGTCAACCATTTGTTCTACAGACTGGCTCGTAATTTCCACATGGTCATTGGGGCAAATTGGGTGACCACATCTAGCATAAAGCAACCGTAAATAGTCATTAATTTCTGTCACCGTCCCCACAGTTGAACGCGGATTTTTACTTGTTGTTTTTTGGTCAATCGAAATTGCTGGTGATAAACCATCAATACTATCTACATCCGGCTTATCCATTTGTCCTAAAAACTGGCGAGCATAAGCACTTAAGCTTTCTACATATCTTCGTTGCCCTTCTGCATATAAAGTATCGAATGCTAAAGAACTTTTTCCTGAACCAGACAATCCAGTTACAACAACTAATTGATCACGTGGAATCGTTACATCGATATTTTTTAAATTATGCGCACGGGCACCATGAATCACAATTTTATCATTTGCCATAAAAAAACTCCTATTTATTACTCACTTTTTAGCTCTAGAATCGTATCACGTAAAGTTGCTGCACGTTCGAAATCTAAGGCTTTAGCAGCATCCTTCATTTCTTTTTCTAGTTT
>JAEWFE010000187.1 GCA_023389005.1 Bacillota bacterium | reverse complement strand
GTTTGGTATAAATAAGTGTGTAAGGTGATTACATAAATGATACATAAAGAAGGCGTTAGTATGAAAGGTGTAGCTTAATTGTAAGAACGGGCGAATGCAGTTGTCGAAGTCGTACCATGAAAAGTTGGTGAAGTAGAGAGAATTCATAAGCCATGTTGCGAGGATTAAGATTGTTTGGATAAAATTCTTTATTGGAGATGATAGTTATGCTAAAAGTAGAAGATTTCCTAGATACAAGACTATATAAAGAGTATAAAGATACTTATGTAGTGGGTAAAATGCTAAAAAATTATTTTAAAGGTCAGGTTCCTGATGGCATAAAAGTCCCTGCTAGAGTTCATTCTGTACCTTTAAAATCATATGAGGATGTTTATAAATGGAATATCAATAACTTTCAAGAAATTCTTGCATTAAAATCATTGCCTGGCGTAACCGAAGAGGATTTATGGGCGATTGCTTATGACGTATACATTGATCCGGATGGTTATGATATAAGAGAACGTAATGGTGTAGCCTGTTCAGCAGATGCCTTACTTTCCTTCAAGAGAATCTATACAATGTACGGCTATACAGAAAATATGATAGCCGAGTATGAAAAATACCGTAAATATCCGATTTTTCATTTCCCAAAAGAAAAAAATGGCATCAATATGTCTAGAGCTTCTGTTTTTGGTGATCGTATTGATTCAACCTTATTAGACCTAAAAGTATATTATGAAAATGGCAAAAATGCGGATGAATGTCGATTGCAAAATGCGTTTAATTTAGAAAAAACTTCTGCCTTTTTAAACTCCTTTGCCGATTTTTCCGAATTGGTTGATTGGTTAGGTGTTAGAGGTAGTTTTGTGAATGAAAATAACGAAGTATTTGATTTGGAAAAAGGTGATAATAGTATTTTAACAGTTTATCATTCAGAGATAGATTGGCAGTGGTCAGACAGCTATTTTGAGCATGTAAAATCAGCGATAAATCGTTTTGAACAATTAAGCAAGCTTAGTTAGCCTGTTTAATTGTTAGTGCTGAATTGATTTGAAAGATAAAAGCAAGGTGTATATTAATGAGTCTGGTAAATTAGATAGATACCAATCAATCATTTAGCTACGCGTATTTATCGTTCCACTTAAAGACAGATGACTTTATAGTTGATAATGCGGTAATCTGTGCTTGTGATAGTAAGGGTGAAGCCTATGATTTGACAGAAGAGCAAATCAATGAAATTTTAAAATTATTAGCATAAGGATATTTGAAAAATAGTCTAGAGGTATCAATTAGGCTATTTTTTACTATAATGGTGTTAAGAATGGAGGAATATGATGCAACAAACGTTTAAACATTATCTTACTTTAAATGAGAGTATGGATTTTGAAACGATGAAGAGTATTCATCATGAAATTTTGTCACAAGCCGATACACAGGATGAGGACTTTCAATGGATTTGGAACGATTGTATTCATTATGCAATTGAATACAGTCATATTCGTTCGCAATGGTCTTTCACGTCTAAAGAGGAAAAGCAAAATATCGATGCTTCTCGAACAAGTCTGCACAATAACTTGATCGGTTGTTTCTTAAGTTTAGAGCGCTTATTTGAGCAATCAGGTTGGCAATCTGAGAGGTGGACAGAGCAATTATTTTTACAACAAAAAATTGAAAAAAGAACAAAAGAAGATGTTCAATCGCATCGTCAACGTATTGGCGATTTCTCAAATTATTTAGCTTTTGTTTATGCATTAAATAGTAGATAAAAAACAAAAAACAGTGATAAAATACCCGCAAATGACCAAATCAGGCATTTCGCTAATGTAAGATGAGTCTTGTAAGTGAGAGATAAGTGCTTGACTTACAGGAATCTTACAAAGGGGCTGATGTTTGATGAAAGGTACTGTAGAAAAAGGCGTAAAAGAAGAAGTAGCGATGACTTGGGTATGTATGAGCGCAATTGCTAATATGAACCATATCCAACTCAATTATCGTGAATATGAATTGGATAGAGTAGAAGCTTATCGCGACATTTATGATGAACAACGCTTTCACTCCGCTTTAATTACCCTTTCTCCTTATTCTGCGACTCATGAAGCAAAGAAAAATATGAAACTCGGCAAAATGTATCGCTATTTAAGAATGTCTAGTTCTGGAAATACCCAAGTAAAACATGATCAATTACAAGAAAACCAAGTCGTATTTCCAACTGTGATACAACAAAAAGCGAATGAATCAGATTTGCTTTACTATGATTACTTTGTGCGTGTATTTGAATTAGCAATGAAAAATGAAGTGAAATATTTGGTGCTAGATATTTCAAAATACAAAATCGTAAACGTACAAGCCTTTGCCAAAAAAGTTTTCCAAGTGGTTAAAGCCTTTAAAAATGATTTTGAAAGTATTACTTTTGCTTTGGATGAAACCGTTCAAAATACACAAGTATACTTAGCATTAAAATCAGAATTAGATCCTTTTGTTTTTAAAGATTAACTCAATTTAGTTCTCTCCCTTGTGAAGATGGCAAGGGAGAGGCGATGCAAATCAAAGCTTAGGAGGAAATTTCGATGAGTACCAATCCATTATCTGTCCAAAAAAGTGTGAAGCGATATTTGAAAGGACGTCAATTACATTTTGAAACAGTTGTGAGCGAAAGTGGCGTTTGTTTAGTTGTGAGTTTACTTAATTGTGAAAGTTTCCCTGGCAAATTGCTTGGAGTTGATTTTTATTTTCATAATAATTGTATGGAGGTTAAAGTTCACTATGCCGCTACTGCCACGAAATGGATAAGAGAAAGAAAAAATCATTTAGCCGGTCTTTATCGCTTATTGAATTACATTAATGCGATGGTCTGGATGCCAACAAATGATGGAAAACAAGGAGAAATATATCCATATAGTTACTTTTATACCCCACGTTTTACCGTTACAGAAGATGGCAGCTATGATTTATGCTGTACTTCGCTCGTTGACTATGATGTATTTCATATGGCCCCGCTAGCAACTCTTGATTATTTCACCGCTGTTGTTCCGGCCTATTTTGAAGAATTAGCCCAACCAATCTTCTTGTCTTTGTTAGATGAAATAACAGTAGAACAAGCAATACAAATAATTCGTGATAAAAATTTATAATTTGTGAGGTGTGATATGGATAATTTGTTGTCTTATGTGATGCAAGGAAAATACCAAGGCGATACGTTACACTTGGTCCCTGGAAAGAAACATCCACAACCCTTTGGCAATCCTTTATTTAAAGGAGCACAATTAAAAGGTCCGGTATTTATTTTGGATCAAGAACAAGTGGATGCGCGCTTTTTGAAACTAGATACGATTTCCAAGCGTCATGGGGATAATTTTTACTTACAAGCCGAATATGATGTGAGTTATTCCTCCGTGGTGGAGTCGATAGTGTCTTGTTTTGTTGAAAGTATGGTAGCTGATGCGGATTTTCCTTGTCTGACCTATCGTTTTGAAAAAGTGATTCCTAAAGTCAATGCCCAACCTATCACTGGAACTTCTGCCCCCAATTATGTCCGTGCCGGTTGTTTAGAAAGTGTACTGACCGACCGTAGTGCCCTGGCTTTTGAGAAATATTTGGTCAAGTATGATGAATTTGAGCAAGCGATTAAAAATAAAAGTGAAAATCAAGCCATTTTATCAAGTATGATTGCATTTTTCACACGGTTCGGTTTGTCAGAGCAGGCAGCCAAGGCGTTTATTGTTAAACAAGCGGCTTTTGATTTGTTACTGGGGAATGAAGATCGTAAAGGTAATAGTACGAATTTTGTTTTCTTAGTTGGTTTTGAAAGTATTCAACCCTACAATATGGATTTTGGGCGCTGCTTGCGGATCCCTGATTGGAAAGAGCAAATGGAACAAGCTATGCAACGATTCCAAGGAACTGCTGAGTGGCAAGAAATTATTTTAGATTTTAAGGACCAAATCAAACAATCTCATCAACTCGGCATTTTGGGTAATGATTCTTATGCGCAAAATATTGATTTTCTGTTTGAACAAGGATTTCAACCTTTTCAAATTAACTTTGGATTATTACAAGAAAAATTAAAGCATTGTGTGACGCGTATTCAAACTTTAGATCCAAAACTAGCCACTTTTGCTCAAGCCAAGGCGGATTTATTATTAGCATTGTTAGCTGACAAAGATGCGAAACGTTTGTGGGAGGAAGTGCGATGAGAATTATCTTTAAAGTAAGTCAACAAGAAATATTAAGCTTGCAACTAGAGAGTGGGCAGGCAGAATTTTCTGAAGTCACTATCTTGAATCGTCCGTTGGTAGCGGCTTGTTATCCAACGATACTAGACGGCAATCATCAAGTAGGGGCTTTGGTGGAGCTGTTAAAACTATACACGGGATTATCCGGTAATTTATCGATTTATGACTTGGCAACGACTTTTGAGTATTGTATTCCTTATGTGGAGTTACAACCAAATTTGATGATTGAATTTCAAGACAATTAAGTGAAAGTTCATGTATTTATCGTTTAAAAAAAGTAAATCAGCTAGGTAAGCGTAATTGAGCCTACCTAGCTGATTGTTGTTTTATTTAGTGACGCGGTGATAAACTTCGCCATGTAATGCTGCATAATCTAGATTGATGCTTGATTGCGTAAAGAAGGAGGTAATGGCTTCTTCTTTTTCCTTTTGATTGTCATAAGTAAGGTTAAACTTCTATCAGCACTTTCAAAATTAATGAAAGAAAATGATATAATAAGTGTTGAGGTGAGCGTGATGGGAAAAATTTATGCATTAAGTGATGTTCATGGTTGTTTATCACCGTTAAAGGAAGCATTGACATTGATAACTCTAAAGCCAGAAGATAAGGTGATTTTTTTAGGGGATTATGTGGATCGTGGACGGCATTCTTGTCAGGTGCTGCAAACGATTATGGACTTTGAGGAGCGTCATCCTGGCCAAGTAACCGTGCTATTAGGCAATCATGATGAATGGTTTTGTGACTGGCTATTTGAACCGGAAAATGCCTATATCGGATATGCGATGAATATGGGGATAGAGACGATTGAAAGTTTTTTTACAGAGCATAACTTTCAAGCTATCTTAAATAGTCAAGGCGATGCACCAAATATCCATGTACGTTTACAAGCGATTGAAGAAAAATTTCGGGAAAATCTTTTAAACGCTCCTGAGCATCAAAAATTATTGACCTGGTTAAAACGTAAATATCAGTTTCCACGTTATGTCGAAACGCCAACACAAATTTTTGTTCATGCCGGCGTGGATGAAGAGGCCGGAGAATACTGGAAATCAGGAACGGCACCAGAAATTTTTACTTGCAAGTATCCATTTACGACGGGAAAATTTTACAAGACGATTATTTGCGGTCATTTTCGTTCTTCTTTTGTTGCAGGAGATGAGGCGTATTTAGGTCGGGTATATTTTGACCAAGCCAGTCATTATTTTATCGATGGTTATGTGAATAAGAGTGGCAAAGTTCCCGTTTTAGTCTATGACACGCAGCGTAATCAGTATACCTCTTTTGAAAAAATAGCTGATACTTGGCATGAATATCGACTAAATGAGCAATCGAATTAGGAAAGGAAAGAGCGTCTATGAATCAGTTTGAAGCAACCAACAAACGTATTGAAATTTTTGAAGACACTTACCATTTTTATCAACAAAATCCAATTTTACGTCAAGCTGTTCAAAAAAGTCTTGACAAACAATTTTTTGTACCAGCCAATCAAGTGCTAGCCAATGATCAGCAGCCACGGTATAGCCAAGATGCGTTAATCGTACTATCGGATAAACGGACTTTCCAAGCGGCGATGCAATATTCTGATAAGAAAGTGGCCGTACTAAATTTTGCTTCAGCGACGAATCCAGGCGGAGGTGTTGTCGGTGGTAGTAATGCGCAAGAGGAGTGTTTATGTCGGACGAGTATACTTTATGCGAATTTGACCGACCGAGAGATAATGCAGGTGTTTTATCAGCCCCATCGTCAACAATTACGAAGCGGACAGATGGATTTTACCTATAATGATGACTTGATTTATACCCCTGATGTCGTGATTTTTAAGTCAGATACGGCTTTTCCGACCACTTTGCCTGAACATCACTGGCAAAAAGTGGATGTTATTACGTGTGCAGCACCGAATCTGAATCATGGCCGTCAAATGATTTCATCAGATGAATTGGCACAAATTCATGAAAATCGTTGTCGCAAAATTTTAGCGGTAGCCCAAGTACAGAAGGTAGAAGTTGTAATCCTAGGTGCGTTTGGTTGTGGCGCCTTTGGAAATCCTCCAGAAATTGTCGCAAAAGGGATGATACGTGCGATTCAAGATTTTTCTAAAGCTTTTCAAACGATTGAATTTGCGATTTATTGTCCACCGTATGACCAAAGAAATCAAATCGCTTTTCAAAAGGTTTTGAGTCAGATGTAAGCTAAATGTGGAGGGATAGGGATGAAGTTTTTTATTGCAGATTTACATTTTTGCCATGAATCAATTATTGAAATGAGCCATAGACCTTTTGCAAATTTAACTGAGATGCATGAAACGATGATTAGACGTTGGAATCGCGTTGTGCGGCCAAAAGATGAAGTTTTTATTGTTGGTGATTTTTTATATAAAGGAAGTGCGCAAGAAGCCAATGAATTATTGCGACGTTTGAAAGGAAGAAAGTATCTGATTCGCGGTAATCATGAGAAATATTTAAATCAGTCAGAATTTGACACCACGCTTTTTGAGTGGGTGAAGGACTATCATACCTTTAAAGAAAACAAGCAACAATATGTCTTGTTTCATTATCCAATTTTAGAGTGGGAAGGTTATTTTCGTGACAGTATCTTAATTTACGGTCATGTGCATAACAATCATTCAGCGTACTTTGCTAAAACGCTAGGTCCGAATGCTGTGAATGTAGGAGCGGATATGTTAGATTTTACACCGATTAGTCAGACACAAATTTTGGAATTGGTAGCTAAACGCAAACAAGAACAATAAGAAAAGCCAGCTAGTTGTATGTGTTTTACATCTAGCTGGTTGTTTTGCTTTTAGCTTCACGAATATTTTTTTCATTTAATTCCAAAATCCGAATACGCATTTCTAACTCTTCTTTCACATAATTAGCTACTAATGCCACAAATGGTTCAGTATCTCCTGTTCGTTGTGTGTTGGCGAGAGTTTCCATATAAATTTGTCTAGATTTTTTGTCTGGCTGAATATTTGTGATTGGAAAACCATTGCTTGTCAGCGCAAATTCCATTAAAAGTCTGGCTGTCCGACCATTACCATCAGTGAATGGATGGATACTCACAAATTTTTGATGAAGTAAGGCTGCATATTCAACTGGATGTAAGGTAGGTGCGATTTCTTGTGCCCAATAGATTAAGTTGGCCATCTCTTGACGAATCAGGTAAGGATCTGTGTAATGTACGCCGACTACACCATACGGATAAGCAGCATTTAGTCGATACATTCCTGCTAATTCAACTTTATCCGCGGATTTGATCGTTGCGAGTTGATTGATTTTTTGAATGATTTCTTCGTTTAAGGGCACCTGTCCTAAGGCTAGTTCGTAAACAAAATCAAAAGCTTTTCCTAAATCAAGCGTTTCTAAAATTTCTTTGACAGGTGTAGCATGTATCGTAGCACCTGTTTCTAAGATGGCTGCTGTTTCATATTTGTCCAATGTACCACCTTCGAGCGCATTAGAAGACCAAACGTGTTCAATCTTTTTTTCGCGTTCAATTGCTTCAACTTGCCCTTTTGTCAGTGGACGAAATTGATCCATTTTACATTTTAAAGCATCTAATTCACGAAAATCCATGGCACACCTCCTGCATTTGTTGTTTATTTGTATTCTATCATGTTTTGAGTTTGATGAGAAATAAAAACTAGCTACTTTGCTTTGTAGCTAGTTTAGTGATTGATTATTCCATTAAGTCAACGAGTAAGTCGCCAAATTCTTGAGTGGAAAGTAGCGTGGCCTCTTTCATCGCTTGGGCAAAATCACTGGTGACTGTTTTATTGCGAATGGCATGTTCAATCGCACAAATAATCCGATGACTCGCTGCCTGCCAACCGACATAATCAAGCATCATGCAAGCAGATAAGAGTAGCGAACATGGATTGGCTTTTCCTTGACCGGCGATATCGGGTGCCGTGCCATGAGTCGCTTCAAAAATTGCGTGACCGGTGTGATAATTGATATTTCCACCTGGTGCAATGCCGATGCCACCGACTTGCGCAGCTAAGGCGTCAGAAATATAATCACCATTTAAGTTACACGTCGCAATGACATCATATTTTTCTGGATAAAGTAAGATTTGTTGTAAGAAATTATCTGCAATCACATCTTTTATGATCAATTTGCCAGCTTTTTGAGCATCGTTAAGGGCTTTTTGAGCTGCTTCTTTGCCTTCTTTTTTAGCGATTTTGTCAAAAGTTTGCATGGTAAAGCATACCTCAGCATATTTTTCCTCTGCTAAATCATAGCCCCACTTTTTGAAATGCCCCTCGGTAAACTTCATGATATTGCCTTTATGCACTAAGGTGACAGATTTTCGCTTATTCGCTAATGCATAGTCAATCGCAGCGGCAATTAGACGTTGGCTTCCTTCTTTGGATACGGGTTTGATTCCAATCGATGAAGTTTGTGGGAAACGAATTTTTTGGACACCAAATTGTGTTTTTAACACTTCGATTAATTGTGTCGTTTCTGCTTGACCAGCGAGAAACTCGATGCCTGCATAGACGTCTTCAGTATTTTCGCGGAAGATGACCATATCTGTTTTTTCGGGGTGTTTTAAAGGACTAGGAACGCCGGAAAAATAGCGAACAGGACGCACACAAGCAAATAAATCAAGCGTTTGGCGCAAGGTCACATTTAATGAGCGAAATCCTTCGCCAATAGGTGTCATTAAGGGCCCTTTTAAAGCAAGTTTGGCTTCTTGAATCGTTGCTAATGTTTCATCAGGAAGATAGGTGCCAAATTTTTCAAAAGCCGTTTGTCCAGCATAAATTTCTTGCCACTGAATGGTTTTTTGTCCGTGATAGGCTTTATAAATGGCAGTATCAATGACTTTTTTGGAAG
>JAEWFE010000185.1 GCA_023389005.1 Bacillota bacterium | reverse complement strand
ATTCTGTTTTGCAAAAAGTGATACTACACGAGCGTATTTTTTCTATAAATGAATAGGATTTGCATTCATAGCTTCACGACTTTCGTGAGTGAGGCCCACGCACATTTGCTAAGGACAAATATATTTGAGAAATTTTGACATATCCTTAATTTTATAAAATCGACCGTCTAAAGAAATACCAGTATAATTTTTTTAGATAAAAGGAGTTGCTATTATGCCAAACATTAAATCCAGTATAGATTTACGTAATAATTACAATGAAATCTCTTCATTTTGTCACGAAACAGGTGAACCTATCTTCATTACAAAAAATGGTCGTAGTGACCTCGCTGTTATGAGCATTGATGTATTCAACAAATTCATGGGTAGATATGAACTGTATCATCTACTAGAACAAAGTGAATCTGATTTTGCAAATAGCCGTACCCTAACTTTTGATGATTCCATGAGAAGTTTAAGGGAAGAGCTATAAAATGGAACACTATAAGATTATCGTTTTTGAAAGCTATCATAGAGAAATATAAAGTATTATACACTATATTTCTCATAATTTAGATGCGCCGTTTACTGCATCTGACTTACTTAACGAGATAGAATCAACTGTTTCTAGTCTAGCTACCATGCCACAGCGCTATGGATTGGTCAATGATAACTATCTTCGCGGAAAAGAGTTTAGAAAATGTCTTGTTAAGAATTACATCATTTTCTATAAAATTCATGAAGAAAGTAAGACTGTAATGGTTCATAGAATTCTTCATACAAGACAAAATTGGATTGATATCCTATAAAATAGCCATTTCACTTGAGGTGGTTATTTTTTTATTCTTCTAATCTCCATGTTGAGCATGATTTCTTACATGACAGGATTCATAAAGATATTAAATTTCTTATATCATACTTTCCATCTTCAGCTACTTTATAACATCAACGATATCATCCACAATATACTCTTTACTTTGAGTGTGCAACATCTCATATTCTGGAATAATATATTCTTTCAAAATATCTGATTGTTCTGTTAAGGCATCATAAATTTGCCTTGAATCAACGTTTAACCGTGCAGCTACATTTTCTATACAAAAAATAGCAAATTCTAATTCTCTATCATTCCACTTTTCATCTTCTAGTTTCATCTTAATGTAATTATTATGCTCATATTTTAGTAATTTCTCAAGTTGCTAACCACCAATCCATACCATTCAATATGTCAACTGGCAGTTGCAACTGCCCAAAATCTCTTTTTCATTTCGCATTGTTCTTCTTTCTCCTATCTATCGGCTTCTCTGCATTTTTGGTATAAGCCAAACACGATTAACATTCACAATACCTTTAATCCGTTCTTCTTTCCATAGCCATTGTATCCAACTAATGTTTTAAAATAGATGACAACATGTTTCATCGTCTCATTTGTATTAGCCGGAATATGCTAAATATAACATTCTCTTCTTTACACAATAGGCTAATAATCATTTAAAATATTTCAAAATGATTATTAGCCTATTTTTTATTTCGTCTTTCACACATCACAAACAAATATTTCTGTATAATCGACCCAATCTCAATCCTCTTATCTATCCGACTATAAAAACACCAAGGTTTTATCCACTTTTTCAAGCATATTTTGCAGTCTGATTTTTAATTCAAAAAAATCTCGGAAATTCCTTTATTTCAATCCTTTTTCACACTTTTACTTGTGTGCTTTAGTCAACAGAACCACGCACTCACAATGCAACGAGCGGGGTGGATTGATGTCTTTTACATTGTCGGTAGTTGGAAACAAGTCAAAGGCACTTTTTGCACTATTGGTAGGTGGGAACATATCGACATATATAATTATAACGCCAAATACTAGATTTGTAATTGGCGTTATAATTATTATGACTTTAGTTTTGCTTTTAACTCTTTTATTTTTGTTTCTATAGTTGATATTACTTTTTTAAATTCCTCATCACTCTTACCTGTAGGATCATCCAACCCCCAATCTTCCCTGTGTTTACATGGAAGGTAAGGGCATTCCACATTACACCCCATTGTAATAACAATATCTACTGGAGGTATTTCATCAAGCAACTTTGAATGTTGAGTTTTCTCCATATCTATATCATAAAGCTCTTTCATTAGACGCACAGCATCCTGGTTAATTTGAGGTTTTGTTTCTGTGCCAGCAGAGTAGCTTTCAAATATATCTCCTGCAAAGTACTTACCAAGTGCCTCGGCTATTTGGCTTCGACATGAATTATGAACACATATAAATGCGACCTTTAGTTTATTGCTCACTAAGCATTACCTCCTTTCTAGCTTTTTTCTGGAAACCAGTGCCTTGTATTATTCGCTATCTTTACTAATATCAACATAACAGGCACTTCTGTTAGAACCCCTACAATGGTAGCAAGTGCAGCGGGGCTTTGTGTTCCAAACAATGCAATCGCAACGGCAACTGCCAGTTCAAAAAAGTTAGAGGCACCAATCGTACCAGCAGGCGCTGCTATCTCATGAGGTAGTTTTATTACCTTGCTTGCTAGATATGCAATGAAAAAGATTAGGAAAGTCTGAATAATTAATGGTATAGCAATTAAAACAATATGCAGTGGATTATTCAGAATTACATCGC
>JAEWFE010000204.1 GCA_023389005.1 Bacillota bacterium | reverse complement strand
ATTGTTGACTTCATGAGTAATCAAGTTGAACATTCGGATTTTCTTTGTCTTTTATTAATTATTTATTTCATCATAAGGATTTCTTTTTTTAATTATCTTGCTAAAATACTTTTGGGTCAGCCTCTTTTTGCATATTAATCAGTCTTTTTATCCTCGTTCTTTTCCTCTTGCTCGCTATCTTCTTGATTAGCATTTTCGTCTTTATTTTCTTTTTCAGTCTTTTCTTTAGACTCTTTATCTTTATTATTTTCTTCTTTTTTGGCAGGAGTAAGTTTTTTCCAATAATCTTGGTAATTTTCATCTGTACCACCAATGCCGAATCTGAAGGTAGTATCAACTGGCCCATTTTTCGCCCAAAGTGAAGTGGTTTCCTCACCAAAGCTCTTCCATTCCGTATTGCCAATTTTAACGGTTCCTTGATTCTTTTGCCCCGTAAACTTAGATACTTTTTCCTTTTTGACACTATCAGCTAAAGTGAATTTTTCATTTGTGCCAAAAACTTCAGGACTCACTTGATAAATACGATTGACTAAGTTTGCCAAATAAAGAGAAGTACGTCTACCTGCATTACTATCAGAAGGGCGATTATCTTCATACCCTGACCAACTGCTGATAGTCACTTTTGGTGTGGAGACTACTAACCATGAATCAGCCCAATCATTCGTAGATCCCGTTTTACCGACCCAGTCTAAATTAGCTAAAGATGCATTCAGACTACTTAAATCAGTTTTATAGCTTGTAGTTATTTGCGCCTGTAAGACACTGCGCATTAAATCATTCATGATACTTGCACTTGCTTCAGAGAATACTCGAACAGGATTTTGCTTATGTTTATAGATTTTTTTACCTTTTGAATTAGTGATGGCTTCGATTAAATAGCCCTTTTGATATATTCCGTGATTGGCCAAAGTCTGGAAGCCATTTGTTTGAGAAACTACTGAAAGCGTGGCTACTCCCAATGGTGCAGATTCATATTGCCAAATATCAGAAGCAGGATAATTCATTTTTGATAGATAGTTATTGTATACAAAATTTTTATCACCAGTCTCATTTAATACTTCTTGATAAATATTGTAAGCAGGAATATTGTTCGACCAGTTTAAAGCTTCTCGTACAGTTTGGAAAGTATTGCTTCCTTTATTTGTAGCATTGACAATCTCTTTACCTGCATCATCACCGGTTTTCCAAGAGGTTGCATAGTCAGATACGCGACTTTCTGACCCCATTAAGCCTAAGTCAATTGCAGGACCATATACAAGTACCGGTTTAATGGTAGAACCAGCTTGGCGTTTGGCATCAAAGGCGTGATTAAACTGATTTTGATTGTAATTACGACCACCAACAAAGCCTAGAATTCTTCCGGTTGCATTATCCATTAAGACATTTCCAACTTCAACAGGATCATTGTAATTCGTATCAAGATAGCTACCATAATCATTGACCGCTTGTTGCATCGCTTGATAGATTCCTTCATCGATTGTTGTTTGAATGGTATAACCCCCATTTGCGAGCGTATCTTGAGCTGTGCGTGCATATTCATTGTATACATCATCATCTGTCAATTGTGATTCTGTTAGACCATCTTTTGTAGCAAGCTGATTTACGATAATATCAATGGCCTGTGACATCACGGTATCATATAAATAGCCATATGAAGTATTTTGTGCTTGACTTGGTGGTAGGAAGTCCTTCGTAATATCATAGTTCTTCGCTTCTTCATATTCTTTCTTCGTAATATCATGATTGCGATACATGCTAAACAAGACGACATTTTTTCGCTTAAGACCATAAGTAAAATCATTTTTTAGCTGACCATCATTCGTATAAGGACTATAGATGATTGGACTTTGTGGTAGCCCAGCAATAAAGGCAGCCTGTGGCAAGTTTAAATCACTGGCGTTCTTCCCGAAAATTCCCATTGCAGCTTCTTTGACACCAGCAATATTTTGCCCATGATTATTGCGTCCAAAAGGAGAAACATTTAAATACATCGTAATAATTTCATCTTTAGAAAAGTTTTTCTCGACTTCCAAAGCCAACAAGATTTCATTCGCTTTACGTTTAAAGGTTGTTTCGCTTGATAAAATTTGTTGTTTCACCAATTGTTGGGTTAACGTAGAACCACCGCCACCGCCGCCACCAATTGCTTCGGATAGTAGCGCTCTAACAACTGCTTTTGGTACAACACCATGATGTTTATAAAAATATTCATCTTCAGTAGCAACAACTGCTTTTTTCAATAGTGGCGATATTTGGTTTGAAGCAACATTGGTTCGACGTAAATCAGAACGAATATTACTGATAGTATTTCCATTAGCATAAACAAGTTTAGATGTTTGCGTGATATCGCCTAAGTCTTGTTGGAGTTCTACCTTGCTAGGGATTTTGGTATCCTCAACTAAAAAAGCAAAATATCCCATCCCGATGCCGGTACCTAAAGCAGCAAGGAGTAATAGAAATGAGATAAAGACTAAAAATAATGATTGCGTTACACGAACTGTAATATTAAAAATTTGATAATTATCGATTTTCTCTTTGGATTTTTTCTTCTTTTTGGGTTGTTTATTTGAAGCCATATCAACACCTCCTAAAATCTTCTACTATTATAGCAAAGTTTTAAGTAAATGGATAATAATTATCTATTCTTTCAAGAAAAAAACAGTGAAATCATTGGAAAAACCTTTTCTTTCTATCAAATTTAAGTTATGATATGTTTATGTATTTTAGTAAGATGTTTTTACTAAAGCTGATACATGAAATGATTGAATACAAGGAAAATTTGAAGGAGTGAATAGTATGACAGCGGACTTATTTCAAGAATTAAAGGAAAGAGGTCTAGTCTATCAAACCACAGACGAAGATGCTCTAGTGAAACATTTAAACGAAGAGTCTGTTAAATTGTATGTGGGTTTTGATCCAACTGCAGATAGTTTGCATATTGGTCATTTGTTACCTATCTTAATGTTACGTCGCTTCCAACAACATGGTCATGTACCGATTGCCTTAGTTGGTGGGGGAACAGGAATGATTGGGGATCCTTCATTTAAAGATCAAGAACGTCAATTAAACACTTTAGAAACCGTCCAAAATTGGTCTCAAAGTATTAAAAACCAACTTTCACGCTTTATTGATTTTGATAATGAAGAAAATCCTGCCATTATCGCAAACAATTATGAGTGGTTAGGAAAGTTAAGCATGATTGACTTTCTACGTGATGTTGGTAAAAACTTTACAATTAACTACATGATGAGCAAAGAAAGTGTCAAACGCCGTATCGAAACAGGTATTTCATATACTGAATTTGCTTACCAATTATTACAAGCTTATGATTTCTTAAAGTTATATGATAATTACGGCTGCTTATTACAATTAGGTGGTTCTGATCAGTGGGGTAATATTACTTCTGGTATTGAGTTAATGCGTCGAGAACGTGATGTCCAAGGGTTTGCTTTAACCATGCCTTTAATTACGAAAGCTGATGGTACTAAATTTGGTAAATCTGAAGGGAATGCAGTATGGTTGGATGCTGAAAAAACAACCCCATACGAGTTCTACCAATTCTGGATTAATACCGATGACCGTGATGTGATTAAATTCTTGAAATACTTTACTTTCTTGAGTCTAGATGAAATCGCAGAAATTGAAAAAGAATTTACTGCTGCACCAGAAACACGTGTAGCTCAAAAAGCTTTAGCCAAAGAAGTGACGACTTTAGTACATGGAAAAGAAGCTTACGAGCAAGCAGTGCACATTTCACAAGCATTATTCAGTGGGAATATTAAAGAATTATCCGTTTCTGAAATCAAACAAGGTTTCAAAGGTGTGCCTAGCTATACAGTCCCACAAGATGCTGATTTGAAATTATTAGAAGTGTTAGTAGTGTCTGGACTGGTACAATCTAAACGTCAAGCACGTGAAGATTTACAAAATGGTGCGATTTACATTAATGGTGAACGTGTCCAAGATTTAGAATACCAACTTTCAGATGTAGATAAGATTGGTGATATGGTTGTATTACGTCGTGGAAAGAAAAAATACTTCTTATTACAATTTTAAAATAATTTGGTAGGTTACTTTTTAGCCTACCTTTTTCGAATACGAATGAATGACATGATATATTATTAGCTGAGAAGATTGCTAGATAAAGTATGTGTAAGTTTTTTGCGAAATCATTATGTGATCTTTTCAGTATTAAAATGAGAGGATGTATACAATGACAAAAAGAGTAGCAGTAATGGTGTTTGATCAAAATAGTATCGCTTATGAAGCTTTTTCGAAAATCAAAAATAATCAGGGAAGTGCCTATCAGATTCATCAATTGGCAGTTGTAGAAAAAAGTGAGGATGACAAACATTTTTCCATTAAAGATTTAATAGATTTACAAACGGCAAGTAACTTGAATCGTGGTGGTTTTATTGGTATGCTTGTAGGAATTTTAGGGGGGCCATTAGGTGTCTTATTTGGCTGGATCTTAGGTGACTTGGTTGCTGCAGGTATTTCTGCAAGTGAGCAAAAAGACACACAAACCATTTTTGATGAAATTTCTAAGCAAATCACTGCAGGACAGACTGGACTCTTAATGTATTACGAAGAGGAAGATAATGAAGTGCTAAATACAATTGTAATGAATGAATTACATGGTGCGATTACTCGTTTTGATTATGATGATATCCAAGAAGAAGTTAAAGAAATGAAACAAAAACACGAAGAAGTGCTTGAAAAGGATAAAGTAGAAGAATAGAATGAAAGTATCAAGCAAAATGACACCTATTGTGACATATCGTCCATAGGTGTTTTTTTAGAGGTGAATTTATGGCAAGTGTTATTACAATCAGGAAGTTTATTTGGCATTATTATTTTAGGATATTTACTAAAAAGATGGCGCATATTAACTAAAAAAGATAGCGATGTTTTGTCGAGAATTATTGTCTATGTGACACTTCCTGCCGCCATTATTGTCAATTTATCTGATTTGCGAATTCAAAATCAATTACTTTTATTTATCGTAGTCGCCTTGATTTGGTCTATATTCCAAGTATTACTTGCTTATTTTACGACATTCAAAC
>JAEWFE010000193.1 GCA_023389005.1 Bacillota bacterium | reverse complement strand
ATCTATTATCGTACAACAGGATTTTCCTCGGTTTTTTTCAAGAAGTCATCCAATAATTGAATCATTGTCGCTTTATCTTCGGTTTGGTTAATCGCCGCTTTGACTTTAGCCGCCCGTGGGATGCCTTTGAGATAGTAAGCTGCATGTTGACGAAACTCCCGAGAAGCGACTTTCTCCCCTTTTAAATCAATTAAACGGTCGAAGTGAATTTTCGCAATATCAATCTTTTCTCGTGGGGTTGGCTCTGGTAATAATTCACCCGTTTCTAAATAATGGACCGTGCGTTTAATCATCCATGGATTACCTAAAGCAGCCCGACCGATCATCACCGCATCGCAACCGACTTCCTCTAACATTTTCTTAGCATCTTCAGGCGTACGTACATCGCCATTGCCCATAAATGGAATGTCGATGTTTTCTTTGACTTGACGCAAGATTTCCCAGTTTGCATGACCTTCATACATTTGCACGCGTGTTCGACCATGCATTGCTAAAGCTGCTGCACCTCCTGCTTGAGCCGCTTTGGCATTTTCCACAGCAAATAAATGTGCTTCATCCCAGCCAGTACGCATCTTCACAGTTACGGGTAATTTCACCGCAGAAGATACCGCATCGACCATTTCATAGACTTTATCTGGGTCTAATAACCATTTGGCACCGGCTTCAGCTTTGATTACCTTATTGACCGGGCATCCCATGTTAATGTCAATAATCGCTGCTTTGGTATTCGCTTCGACAAACTGAGCCGCTTCCACCAAACTATCTTTATTGCCACCAAAAATTTGAACACTTAACGGATATTCACGCTCATCGATGTAAAGCATGTCTAAAGTCTTCTTATTGCGGAAATGAATACCTTGATCACTAATCATCTCACATACAACCAGACCGGCTCCTGCTTCTTTGACTGTCACCCGAAATGCCGCATTAGAAATTCCTGCCATCGGTGCCACTACTACTCGGTTTTTAATTTCAATATCGCCTATTTTCCAAGTATTTGTCATTTGTTTTCCTCAATTTCTGTGATTAATCCTTGTAAGTCTTGCTCAGAGAAGTGATATTTATTCCCACAAAATGAGCAAACTGTTTCTGCGCCATGATCTTCATCTATCATTTCTTGTAATTCTTTGGTCCCTAAAGTAATCAGTGCTGTGGCGAATTTGTCTTTGTTACAATCGCACTTAAAGCAAACTGGTTGAGTTTCAAGATAGAAAATGGTCGTGTCATCCAAAATGGTTTCTAAAATTTGTTCTGGCGTCATCCCACTATCTAAAAGACTAGATACACGTGGCAGACTGGCTAATTTTTGCTCTAGGCGTGAAATCAGCTCTTCACTTGCACCCGGCATGATTTGTAGCATGAATCCGCCAGCGGTTTGAATGGTGTCATCCGGATTTACCAAGACACTTAGTCCAACTGCTGAAGGGATTTGTTCAGAAGAGGCTAGATAATAGGTGAAATCTTCTCCTAGCTCACCAGATACAATAGGTGTTTGACCGGTAAATGGTTCTTTCAATCCTAAATCTTTAATCACGACAAATGATCCTTGCGTACCCACAGCGCCTCTGACATCAATCTTACCTTGCGCATTTAATGGTAGGGCAACTTTAGGGTTTTGGATATATCCTTTAACTTCTCCTTTGGCATTTCCATCGACAATAATTGCCCCCGCTGGACCGTCACCTAAGATTTTTACAGTTAATTTATCTTCCCCTTTTAAAGTCGATCCTAAAAGCAAGGTTCCCACTAAGGCACGACCTAAAGCAGCCGATGCCGTATGCCAAGTTTCATGTCTTTTTTGCGCCTCTGTTACGGTATCTGTGGCATTCACCGCATAGGCACGTACCACCCCATCATAGGCCAGCGCTTTTACTAAATAATCAGCCATTTTTCTCCTCCTTTGGCTCTTTTCACTTTTTCCTCGATACCTAAAGATAATACCGAATTCATGGGAAAAATTCAAATTTAAAGTTTAGATGGAAAAAGACAGCTCCCTAGAAAATAGGAAACTGCCTGAATACGTGCTAGTGTGGAATGAATTTGGTTGTAAATTTAGCCCACACTTTTTCAATTGGTCGGAAGCTACAATACTAAGCCTCCTCAAGTACCTCATCCATCAATTCAGCAAAAGGGGTATACCGCTTATACCTAGCATGATTTTTCCTCATCTCTTCATATTCAGCAAGAGCCGCTCTTGTCTGGGCGTTTGGTACTGTACGTTTTACCTCATCAGTGACTTTTTCTAAAATCATCGAAAAAAGTACTTGTGTTTCAGTAAAAGTTTCGGTATATCGGGATTGTTTTCACCTATTGTGCACTCATTTCTTTGGTTGGTTTTGAGTTTACTATATGCGAAATCTTTTATTTTTTTCAGTATTTTTCAAATAGCGCAACGAGTTTATTATAGTTTTTCTAATTGCTTTTCTTGATCCATTTTTGTATAGATCACTGCGAGAATTTGAACCTCTTTTAATGCCTCATCTATTCTAAAATAGATATAGTAATTTTTTACCCTAAGTTTACGAAACCCTAAATCACCCCATGGTTTTTCTTCTATACATTTAATGCGATGTGGCAGACTATCAAGAGAATACATTTCCGTTCTCAGTAGCCTAAGCATATTCTTTGCAATCTCAGGTTCTTTCAAGTCATGAGCAATGTAGTCTCTAATAAGAGTTAGGTGTTCCTTGGCTTGACTTGTAATTTGTATGGTATACGTATCCATTATAGACCTCGCTCTAATTCATCAAAAACATCGTCTATTGGATAACTATCCCCTTGGATTGCCTGAGTATAGCCTGTTGCCATCATTGAATTGAAGGTGTCTTCATCCATTTCTTCTCTTATAGGAATAGTCTTAGAAACAGTCAAAGGAAATGGTATCCCTTGTTTTAAAATGATTTGTCTGTAGAACATATCAATAGCACTTGCCCTAGAAATTCCTAGGGTTTCCAGTATCTGTTCTGCTTGTTCTTTAATATTCTCTTGTATTCTTACATTAACATTTGCTGTTTTCATTACTGCCATAATGCTCACCTTCCTTTAACTTAATTATAAGGATTTGTATCGCATATAGCAACACATATCTTAAAGAAATAAAATCTCTCTATTATCGTACACCGAATCGCTATTATCTACTCCGCATCTAATTGCTCTATCTCATGCCATGATGGTGGAAATCGCACCATCTATCTTTTCTGTGGACTTTTCTTTGTTAACTTTAATTATGTCATTGTGGTTCTTGTTGTATGTGCTATATTCACTTTACAGATACGTTATCATAATCTACTGGATGATGAGGCTTCACTAATCTTTTCGAAACATTTTCTTTTACGTTTAAAGTAGTGATTTAACAATAATATTTTTTGTGTTTATTATAAAAACAGATTTACATCCGACACTTTTATAAAATTTGCAATCGACCAAAAACGTTGGACAACAAGTGGTTTAGCCATTGCCGTATTCTACAACTGTCAAATTCCAGATAATAGTATCTTTGTGACACCAACATCATGTCTTAGGGCCAACTTTTTACTTCATTTTGTATTTTTCCGACATCTTACTTCTTATTTTCTTACAAATACTTTGTCATGAATCAACACTGCTTACGTTTGTAGCCTAGAGATTGAAGTTTTATGACACGAAACATTCATCTTGGACTATAAACATCGCAGTAATGCCCAGCGTACTGACTAGGATATTTATCACATTAGAATAAGCATGACCTATCAACAATCACCTAACTTCTTAAAAATCCCCTAAAAACAAACTAAAATTAGGCGAAAGGCAGTGCGACCTTTTATGTATAAAGAACAAACCATAAAATCAAAAGAGAACGCTCACTAACTTAGCTATCATTGGTTAGTGAGCCTATTCTTTACTCTATCCCAAACTCTTTGGCGTAGTGCATCACACCGTTTACCTTTTCAGCGTGAGGATTGAGTTTTTTCGCCATAAAGTATTCGTCTGGTACTTCAAATGGTGCAGTAATGCCGAGCGGTCTGGCTAGAATATAACCAACTCAGCAACTAGCGAAAGTTCAGGAATGAAAGCTGAACCTTTTCTTAAGGCAGTGACCAAATCCGATTCATTGCCGTCAGCGTGTTCATCTTGTTCAAAGGTTTGCTGGATGACTTGATAGACCGTGTCGTAATCTGCTAATGCTTCTTTTCAAATGTACATAAAAACCTCCAATGATTTTAAAAGTTTTCTTGTGTGAACAAAAAGAGCCTACCAGAAAAAACTCCAGTAGGCTTTGATTTTAGATAATAATTCATTTGTTCGTCTTTAGACTACATTGTATAGTGGTCAAGTATTTTTGTAACACTATCACGAAAAAAACTATTCCATAACTTTTGTTTATGATAGAGAGAGATTAATCCTTTTTCGATTTTCTAAGCTCTAACATATATTTGTCAAAGTCAGATATGAAGAGATTATTTGAACCTTTGAAAATTATCTTACTTCATATGGGATTCTGAAATAGTCCAAATACGCCTTATATCGATCCTGTGCGGTCAGACAAGCATCTGTCAGATACCCTTTTTCATTGTCCCACTCCTTCAAACCTCTATAATAGAACATCTTCAGGTTATCCTCTATAATGAACGGAACGATATTATATTTCAAACATTCCTTAAACATAATCAGTCGACCTACACGACCGTTGCCATCTTGAAACGGATGAATTCTCTCAAACCTTACATGGAAGTCCAGAATATCCTCAAAGGTCTTTTCTTCTTTTGAGTTGTACACCGATAGCAATGTTTTCATCTTATTGGCAACTTCTTCTGGTAGAGCAGTATCCATGCCACCCACTTCATTAGGCAATCTCTTATAATCTCCTACTGCAAACCAGTCTTTTCTGGAATCACTGGTTCCGCTTTTCAAAGTCAGATGAAGCTCCTTGATAAACTTCTCAGTCAAAGCTTTTGTTGCATGATCAATAATCATATCAATACATCGAAAGTGATTTGACGTTTCAATCACATCATCCACATTGAGAGCTTCATTTTCTACGCCGATGGTATTGGTCTCGAAAATATATCTGGTCTGATCATGGGTCAGACGACTTCCCTCAATGTGGTTTGAATTATACGTTAAATCAATTTGTGTTTTATGGTAAATACCGCCGGAGTATTTACTTGCTTTTTGCTCCTGCAAGATATCAAGCAGCGTAAGAGGGGATGCTTTCTTTTTGTTAGAACGCTCCGGCTTTTCGGCGTTCTCCGGAATATTCCAGGTCTTTCCGGTAAGAAAAGCACCCTGCACACGCCCTTGAGCACAATAATTTCTCACACTACGTTCCGACACATTCCATTTTTTTGCTATTTCAGTAACTGAAAGGTATCCCATCTGCACTCCTCCCTTATCAATCCAATCTACACTATATTATATCCTTTTATCGGCAATAAATCTAGCATCAATCTCCATAGTTTAATATATTTTTGCCGATTCCGGAAGTTTCAATTATCAAAAGAAGGTGCAATCAAAAGTATCCATAGTTTGCTTTCTATTTGTTTTGCCTTAATTTAGAAATCCATTTGCTCAAGAATAGCGCTTTTTCCTTTGAATTCTCCTTCTTGTACCTTTGTTCTAAATAATTTATGTTGTCTTAATAATAACATCTTTACTCAAAAAAACCCAAGTATCAAACCTGTGTGCAATTTATTTTTCTGCTTCATTTTTCTTTTGTCGAGCGATACCGCACTATCTAAAATTAGCCAGAAGTGACTCAACTTTATTCTATCCCAAACTCTTTGGCGTAGTGCATCACACCGTTTACCTTTTCAGCGTGAGGATTGAGTTTTTTCGCCATAAAGTATTCGTCTAGTACTTCAAATGGTGCAGTAATACCTAGCGAGCTGGCTGAGACATAGCCAAAACGTTGATAATACGGACCGCCTAAAACAATCACATAATCATACCCTAATTGGCGAGCAATTCGATGGCCCTCGTTGACAAGTGCCGCACCAATTCCTTGTCCTTGATAATTCGGCAATACAGCTAATGGTGCTAGTGCTAATACGGTATTATCGGCGATTTGTCCTTTGGTAAAGAGGATATGACCGACAATTTTCCCCTCTATCTCAGCAACTAGCGAAAGTTCAGGAATGAAAGCTGGACCTGTTCTTAAGGCAGTGACCAAATCCGCTTCATTGCCGTCTGCGTGTTCTGCCTGCTCAAAGGCTTGCTGGACGACATGATAGACTGTGTCGTAGTCTGGTAATTCTTCTTTTCTAATTTGCATAAAAACCTCCCATAATTCTAAAAAGCGACCGATTACTTGAACCGGCCGCTTTTTGTTTATTCTTCTGTTGTATCATCTGGTGTGATTGTCGTCTCTTCATCAGATTGCGCTTGTTTTTTCGCATCACGTTCTTCTAGGGCACGTTTTGCTTCTTCATAACTTTGCGCTTTTTCACTTGGAAATTCAGATTCATCTTGTGCAGGCATTTTCCCTGTTTCAAACAAGGACTTGATTGCCTTAGCATCTAATGTTTCAAACTCTAATAATTTTTCAGCAATTAATTTATGTTTGTCACGATGCGTTTCGATGATTTCGCGTGCTTTATCATGAGCTTCCATCAAGATACGGCGAACTTCTTGGTCAATTTCATAAGCAATTTGTTCAGAATAAGCTTTGGTTTGACCATAATCACGACCAATAAAGACTTGATGATTACCTTCATATTGCACAGGTCCAAGCTTGTCACTCATACCATATTCAGTCACCATGCTGCGTGCTAAGGCTGTGGCTTGTTCAAAGTCATTGGAAGCCCCGGTAGATTGAACACCAAAGATAATTTCTTCAGCCGTACGTCCACCTAATAGCCCCACAATTTGTTCGAACATATCGTCTTTGGTTAACAACATTTGATCTTCTTTTGGTAAAGCAATCATGTAACCACCGGCGCGTCCACGAGGGATAATCGTTACCTTGTGTACAACACGCGCACGAGAAAGCACTAAACCAACAATGGTGTGTCCAGCTTCGTGATAGGCCACCATTTCGCGCTCACGTTTACTAATCACGCGATCTTTCTTAGCAGGACCAGCAATCACGCGGTCCTCAGCTTCATCAATATCAGAAGCATCAATTTTCGTTTTATTACGACGGGCAGCCACTAAAGCCGCTTCGTTTAAGACGTTTTCTAAATCAGCCCCGGCAAATCCTGGTGTTTGTTGGGCGATTACTTTCAAGTCGACATCATCAGCCAATGGTTTATTTTTCGCATGGACGCGTAAAATAGCTTCACGACCTTTGACATCGGGACGACCGACTAAAATTTGACGGTCAAATCGGCCTGGACGCAATAACGCTGGATCCAAGACGTCTGAACGGTTGGTAGCAGCAATGACGATTACTCCTTCATTTCCACTGAAACCATCCATTTCAACAAGCAATTGGTTAAGGGTTTGTTCACGTTCATCATGTCCGCCACCCATACCAGCACCACGTTGACGACCCACCGCATCAATTTCATCGATAAAGATAATGGCTGGTGAGTTTTTCTTCGCAGTATCAAATAAATCACGTACACGACTTGCTCCGACCCCGACAAACATTTCTACAAAGTCTGAACCAGAGATAGAGTAAAATGGTACGCCTGCTTCACCGGCAACTGCTTTGGCTAATAAAGTTTTACCGGTTCCTGGAGGTCCTTCTAGTAACACCCCAGCTGGAATACGTGCACCTAATGCTGAGAAGCGACGTGGATCTTTTAAGAATTCCACCACTTCGACTAATTCTTGTTTTTCTTCTTCAGCCCCAGCTACGTCAGAGAAACGCACGCGGTTGGCTTTTTTATCGGCTTCTTTGGCTTTTGATTTACCAAAGTTCATCACGCCACGGCCACCACCGCCACCACCGGCTTGTTGACCCATAATCATGTAGAAGAAGAATATCATGATGACAAACGGCACCATGCTAATTAAGAATGAAATCCAAACACCGCTGCTAGATTCTTCCTTAATGGTTGTATCTACGTTATGTGTTGCTGCCAAAGATGTAATTTCACTTAATGTGGAATCATTTGGCAAGACAATCGTTGTAAAACTCGTTGACTTCGTGCTAGTTGAACCTAGAATTGAAAGCCCACTGTTATTACTTACTGTTTGTTCATCTTTGTATTTCCCGCTAATTTTGTAGACGCCATTTGCCGGTTGTACGGAAAATGACTTGATTTTACCGTCTTCTAATTGCTCAGTAAATTTCGAGTAGTCAATCGATGGTGACTGACTGCTACCATTGCCGACAAAGAAGATTAAAATCCCCGCCATTGCAAGAAGCACAAGGATGTAATATAAGGTATTTTTTAACATACCATTATTATTTTTCCTGTTCATCGAGCTCCTCCTTGCCCTTGTTTGTCTTTTATTGACCTATATATTTTAACATAAGTATCAATATTTTTTTACTCATTTGTTTGATAAATTTCAGGTTTTAATACCCCAACATAAGGTAGGTTACGATAACGTTCGCAGTAATCTAAACCATAGCCGACCACAAATTCATTTGGCACATCAAAACCAACATAATCAGCTTCGATATCCACCGCGCGTCCTTCTGGTTTGTCTAAAAGGGTCACAATGGTAATTGAATTTGCTTTGCGATATTTGAATAGGTCTACTAAATAAGCTAAAGTACGACCGCTATCAATAATATCTTCCACGATTAACATGTCACGGCCTTCTACATTGGTATCAAGATCTTTCACAATTTTGACCTCACCAGATGACACTAAGGCATTTCCGTAACTTGAAACATCCATAAAGTCGATTTCCACATGGCTATCCATCGCACGAATAATATCCGCCATAAAAGGAACAGCCCCTTTTAAGACACCTACGACTAAAGGAGTTTTTCCTGCAAATTTTTCTTGTAATTCCTTACCTAGTTCTTCACAACGAGCGGCGATTTGCTCTTTTGTAATCAATACTTTTTCAATGTCATTCATCAACATGACTTTATCCTCCTTAAATGCTACTCTATGTATCGATAGACCAGTATGTAACGTATTTTATCAGTTTTAGCATCAATACTCAAATAAGAATTCACAAAAGGAAGCAAACTCATGATATTTTTTGACGCATCTAAGACCACAATTGCCTGCATTCTTTGTGCTGTCGGTATCTTTTCGTCAATAAAATACCGCCGAACCTTTTTTGTTAAACTTGCACTTAACGCGATTTTATCCCCAGGTTTTCTCGGGCGCAACGTTAAAACCGGATTTAATTCTGCCAAAAATTCATGGCGAAATTCTGAGAAATGTTTGACTTTTTTGGGAATTTTTTCCTCCCCTGAGACAAACAAGCCCACCCAACGATTTTCATCAATCATGATTGACTCGCCCACTTTTAACGTGTAGCAAAAATCTTGACTCGTCACTTTTTCTTTTTGACGCGCAATGATTAGCTTGTCTTGGCTGGCTTGAATTTGCCAATGGTTTTCTACCGAGAGTACAAAAGCCGTCCGCTCATCGGCAAGTAGGTCTAACACTTGCGCTACATGGGCTTCTTTTAAGGGAATCTGTGCTTTAAGTGATAAGCGATGAAAAATCCCCTGTAAAGCAAAATAGCGTTTCGCCGGGGTGAGTTTGAAAAAAGGTTCAAGCAAAATCTGATAAGTATCGTACCTTTGTCTGACAAGTGTATCATACCATGTATCTTGCATTTCTTCCAAGATTTCCTGTAAAAA
>JAEWFE010000169.1 GCA_023389005.1 Bacillota bacterium | reverse complement strand
ACTTTAAGCTCAAAATTGATTTTGCTAGCTATTGCTTGCATGTATCTTCTTTAACTCAAAAGTTAAAGACCCTACACATTGGTTGTTTGCATTTATTTGTTCAGTTTTCAAAGGTCTACTTTGTCGTTTAGCAACAACTCTTATATCATACTCAAATCTCAATAATTTGTCAAGAACTTTTTTGAAATATTTTTTAAGTTGTCACTCGTTAAATCAGCGACTTTTATATCATAACAAACGTTCAATTCATTGTCAAGCTTAATTTTTAAAAACTTTAAAACGTATTGAAAGTTTATTTTATTTAGCCGTTTGATTTCAGCGACTTTGTTAGAATATCACGATTCAAATGATGCGTCAAGGGGTTTTTACAAAAAAAGTTATAAAAATGTTTTCGAACAAAAGATAAGCCCAAATACCTTGATAAAACAAAAGGTATTCAGGCTTTTTTTGCTAAAATTGTTTCAAGTTTTGATACAAAGCGGCCACTGGTAAACCGACAATCGCATAATAATCGCCTTCAATAGATTGAATATATTTACTTGCTAGCCCTTGAATGGCATAGGCACCGGCTTTGTCTTTATATTCATCTTCTAATAGATATTGTGTGATTTCTTCCTCGGTCATTGGATAAAAAGTGACTGCAGCTTTACTGATAAAGTTTGCTACCTTGTCTTTTGATTGAATGCTGACAGCTGTGTAGACTTCATGTGTTTGTCCACTAAGCATTTTCAACATGAATCTAGCATCATTTTCATCTTGAGGTTTCCCTAAAATTTGGTTCTGACAGATAACTGAAGTGTCACTACCAATAACCACTGCTTCGGGATAGGCTTTTAAAATAGTTGCCGCTTTTTGAGTCGCCATCCGTTGTACGTAATCAACTGGTTGTTCACTTGGATAAGGCGTTTCATCAATATCTGCAGGTACAGTTTGAAAGTCTGCAACCACTCTTGCTAGTAATTCTTTTCTTCTAGGTGATTGTGAAGCTAATATATATTGCATCTGATTTCCTTTCTAATGTGGATCTTGAATGCGTTTAAACATCTTTTCTAAATCTTTATTGGTAAAATGAATGAGTACTGGGCGCCCATGTGGACAATTATATGGATTTTCGCATTTAGCTAAATCAGCAAGTAAGGTTCTGGCTTGAATATCACTTAAATGATGGTTGGCTTTAATCGAACGTTTACAACTCATCATAATCGCCGTCGCTGCTCTAAAATCTTTCACCGTCACCGAACCGTTAATCAATACCATATCAATCATTTCACGAATAATTGTTTCTTCTTGCCCTTTAGGATACCAAGTAGGATGTGCCCGCACGATAAAACTATTTTGTCCAAAGTCTTCCAATTGAATACCAACACTGACTAGCACATCCTTTTTCTCTTTTAATTTTAGATAATCACTATTTGGATAATCCAAAACAATCGGAATGAGTAATTCTTGCAAATGTTCATCCACTTCGCCAATTTTTTCCCGATAGTATTCATATTTAATCCGCTCTTGAGCCGCATGTTGGTCGATAATGTATAACCCGCGGTCTGACTGGGCAAAAAGGTACGTCCCATGCATTTGACCAAAATATTCTAAATACGGAAAGGCTTCGTGCTCACTTTGCGTTTCATTTTGTTTTAACAAGGCATAAACTTGTTTGGCATCTAGATCTTCATGGAGATGCTCCGATGGTTCAAAAGGATCATTTGCCGGCTGTTCACGTACCAAGTTATCCACATTTTTAGTTTCGAATATTTGTTCGTCAAGTGTTTCTTCTTGACTAGCTAATGTTGAATTTTCAAGATTTTTAACAAGGTTGTCAAAATCATCCGTTCTTTTTCCACATTCATCCACAAGATTATCCACAGAATTATCCACATTTTCACTTGTAGTTACCTTGTTTTCCCCAGAATCGAGGGTTGGCTCTAAGTAAAACTGATTCTTCTGACTGTCAAACTGCAACTTTCCGCCTTTTTTCTCCACAGCAGGTGACAAATCTAGGTTTAATTGTGTTGGTTTGACTTGTTCTTTTGGATTGACTTTTTGTTTAAAATCGAGATTCGCACCGACATTAGGAATCAAGACTTGTTCGCGCAACTTATCATTGATTGCTTTACTTACCAATGAAAATAGCTCTTCTTCCTTAGAGAGTCGGACTTCTTGCTTGGTTGGATGGACATTCACATCCACCAATAACGGATCAGTTTGAATCTCGATGACCGCAATTGGAAAACGGCCAATCATCAACTTCGAGCCATAACCATTCGTAATCGCCTTATTTAACCCATGATTTTTGATGTAACGTCCATTAATTAAGGTGGTAATATAACTTCTACCTGCACGTGTTAACTCAGGTAAAGACACATAGCCACTAACACTAAAATCTAGGTTTTCTGCTTGAATCGCTAACATCTTTTTGGCATTTTGCAGTCCATATATTCCGGCAATAGTCTGCTTTAAGTCACCGCTGCCATTGGTTTTCGTTAGCTGATGACCATCATGAACCAAAGAAAAGGCAATATCCGGATGACTTAAAGCTAGACGATTCACCACATCAGTAATATTGGCTAATTCTGTCTGCAAAGATTTCACATACTTCAAGCGAGCGGGTGTATTATAGAATAAGTCCGACACCTTGATATTGGTTCCTTTACGCAAAGAACCTGGCTTTTCAACAACCACTTTGCCTCCATCTAACTCAAGATAACTTCCTTCAGCAGCATTTTCTTGCGCACTTTCGATGACCACTTTAGACACAGAAGCAATACTAGGTAACGCCTCGCCACGAAAACCTAACGTGCGAATACGAAACAAATCATCGCGACTATGAATTTTACTCGTAGCATGACGCTTAAAGGCATTCACCATATCATCAGGCGCAATCCCCTCACCATCATCAATAATCTGAATGGTTTTAAGGCCCGCTTCTTCAATAAAAATTTCGATCTTGTGGCTATGCGCATCAATCGCATTTTCCAATAGTTCCTTCACGACCGAAGCTGGACGTTCCACAACTTCCCCGGCCGCGATTTGGTTAGCTAACTGTTCAGAAAGTTCTTGGATTTTTCCCATGTTCTCACCTCAATTCGCAAAATATACTTCATTATTCATTTTCCAATTCACGTTTTAATTCATTTATCGTAAAGAAGACATCCATTGGCTTTAAGTTTGCCAAATCCATCGACTTAATCGCTGCCAGTACTTTTTCTTCAGCTGGTGTCATTTCACTAAATAAGGATAATTGCTCAACAGCTGGAGTACTTGGCCTTTCCTTAACCGTAGCCGCCACATTAATTTCTTCTTCCTTGCTTTGGCTAACGACTTGGGCAACTTGTTTTTCTTCTTGATTTTCTAATTTGGTTAAAATCTGATCTGCACGTGCAATTAAGCTTTCTGGCAAACCTGCTAACTTTCCAACATGAATACCATAACTTTTATCAGCCGGACCTTGCATCATCTTATGAAGGAATATGACTTCTCCATCTTTTTCCGTTGCACCAACATGAATATTCACCAAACCAGGCAATTGGCTTTCTAAGGCAGTTAATTCATGATAATGGGTTGAAAAGAGCGTCTTTGCTTGGACATGATTTTGCAAATATTCAATAATCGCTTGTGCCAAAGCCATCCCGTCAAAAGTAGCAGTTCCGCGGCCCAATTCATCAAATAAAACTAGACTATTCACACTTGCATGGCGCAGCGCTTGATTGGCTTCCATCATTTCGACCATAAACGTACTTTGACCGGCAATTAAATCATCACTAGCCCCAATTCGCGTGAAAATACGATCAAAAATAGGCAAAGTCGCTTCCTTAGCTGGTACAAAACAACCCATCTGCGTCATGACCACACTCAAGGCAAGTTGACGCATATATGTACTCTTACCAGACATATTTGGCCCGGTAATGAGTAACATGGTCGTCTCTTTTGGCATTTCAATCGAGTTGGGAATATAGGTTTGCGCGCCTAACACTTTTTCAACAACTGGGTGACGGCCATCAATAATTTTCAACTCATGGTCTTGACTAAGCACTGGACGCACGTAGCCATATCGTTCACTCACAATTGCAAAGGCTAGCAAGCAGTCTAACGTAGCCACCGCTTTTGCTAAAGTTTGTAATTCGCTAATTTTGCCTTTTACTTGCTCACGAATCCCGATAAATAACTGATATTCTAGCTCAGTAGATTTTTCTTGCGCCCCTAAGATTAATTCTTCTAGCTTTTTCAATTCAGGTGTAATAAAACGTTCCGCATTCGCCAAAGTTTGCTTACGATCAAAACGTGAAGTATCCAAATTAGCAAGATTAGCTTTCGTGATTTCAATATAGTATCCAAAGACACGATTATAGCCAATTTTTAGATTTTTCACACCGGTTAATTCACGTTCTTTGGCTTCTAATTCGGCTAACCATTGTTTTCCGTTTTTCATCGCCAAACGGTATTCATCTAACTGTTCATTGTAGCCAGCCTTGATGAGATTGCCTTCGTTTAATTGCAAAGGCGCCTCTTCATCAATGGCTTGTTCGATCAAATCCACCAAATCATTCATCGGATTTAAATCTTGTAAAAGCACTTGCCACTGACCTTGATCAATACCCGTTAAAATCTGTCTAAGATAAGGGATTTGTGCCAGTGATTGTTTTAATTGTAATAAATCACGCGCATTGACACTTCCAAACGATACCTTTCCTGCCAAGCGTTCTAAATCATATACTTTTGTTAAACCTTGAATGATATCTTCCCGTTCAAAAAAGGAAGTAATCAAAGAAGCCACCATTTCTTGACGACTTAAAATTTGCTTTTCTTGAATTAATGGACGGTCTAACCACTGTTTTAATAGACGCGCACCCATGGCTGTCTTCGTTTCATCCAACAACCATAGTAAAGTACCTTGCTTTTTGCCTGTACGAATCGCTTGACTTAATTCCAGATTAAACTTCGAATAATAATCCATTTTCAGATAATGATCGACTTGATAACTTTGCGCCTGTTGGATATGGTTTAAGCTGCGTTTTTGTGTTTCTGACAAATAGGCTAATAAATGATTGGTTACCGCTTTTTCGATGTCTGACTGCAGTTGGTTCGTCAAAAAGCTTAATTCTGCATTTTCCTGTGCCTCTAATTGAAAAGAAATCACTAAAGAAAGGCGTTGTTTTAATGTTTGCGTCAATTTTTCAGGAATTTCCGTCGTATAAACAATTTCTTTCGTCTGTAAAATCGAAGCCTCATTTAACACACTTTCTTCATCCGCAAGCACTGTAGCTTTTAATTCACCCGTAGATAAATCGACATAGCTAAAACCAAATTGACCCGCTTGATAACTTAAAGCCGTTAAAAAATTATTTTCTTTTGCAGCTAGTGACTTGCCATCCATCACAGTACCTGGAGTAACTAATTGCACAACTTCTCTTTTCACCATGCCTTTAGTTAACTTAGGATCTTCTACTTGTTCACAAATCGCCACTTTATAGCCTTGCTCCACCAAAGTATCAATATAGCCACTCGCCGCATGATAAGGAACACCACACATCGGAATTGGATCTTCGGCATTTTTATTACGACTGGTTAAGGTTAATTCTAAAATCTGAGCCGCTTTTTGTGCATCCTCATAAAACATTTCATAAAAATCACCTAAACGATAGAACAAAAACGCATCTGGATATTGCGCCTTGATTTGAAAATATTGTTCCATCATCGGGGTATGTTTTGTCTTTTGTGGCATCACTG
>JAEWFE010000164.1 GCA_023389005.1 Bacillota bacterium | reverse complement strand
GAAATGGAAGAAAACGGAACTTTCGAAGTACTTCCTAAAAAAGAAGTTGCTGGCTTAAACAAAGAACGTGAACGCTTAGAAAAATTCTTAGGCGGTATCGCTGAAATGCCACGTATTCCTGATGTAATGTACATCGTAGACCCTCGTAAAGAACGCATTGCTGTTCAAGAAGCTCGTAAATTAAATATCCCAATCGTAGCAATGGTTGATACAAACTGCGATCCAGATGAAATCGACGTAGTTATCCCATCAAATGACGATGCAATTCGTGCGGTTAAATTAATTACAGCTAAAATGGCAGATGCTTTCATCGAAGGAAACCAAGGTGAAGACCAAGAAGTTGTTGAAGAAGTATTATTCGAAACAACAGAAGAAAACGCAACTTCAATCGAAGAAATCGTTGAAGTTGTTGAAGGCGACAACGCATCAGCTGAATAATTAGATGTACAAAATGGAGCTGTTTTCAAGGGCCAAGTGAGGAGCCTCACTCTCCTTTGAAGCAGCTTTTTTTAAAAGTAAAATAATTTTTTTGAAATGAAATAGGAGGAATTTATCAAAATGGGTCAAATTACTGCTAAACTAGTTAAAGAACTACGCGATATGACAGGTGTAGGGATGATGGATGCTAAAAAAGCTTTAGTAGAAACAGAAGGTGTTATCGAAAAAGCAATTGATTTATTACGTGAAAAAGGGATGGCTAAAGCTGCTAAGAAGAGCGACCGTATCGCTGCTGAAGGATTAGCTTCTGTTGCAATCAAAGGTAATGTGGCTGCAATCGTAGAAGTTAACTCAGAAACTGACTTCGTATCTAAAAACGAAATGTTCCAAAACTTAGTTAAAGAAATCGCTGAATTAATGGCAGAACATCGTCCAGCTAACATGGAAGAAGCTTTAAAATTAGAAGCATCTAAAGGTACATTAGAAGCTACTTTAATCGAAGCTACTCAAGTTATCGGTGAAAAAATCAGCTTCCGTCGTTTCCATGTAGTAGAAAAAGGCGATAACGACGCATTCGGTGGTTACTTACACATGGGCGGACGTATCGCTGTATTAACTGTATTAGAAGGAACAACTGATGAAACTGTAGCTCGTGACGTTGCAATGCACGTAGCAGCTATCAACCCTCGTTATGTTGATGAAAGTCAAATTCCTCAATCAGAATTAGATCACGAAAAAGCTATCCTTACTGAACAAGCATTAAATGAAGGAAAACCTGCTAACATCGTTGAAAAAATGGTTGAAGGTCGCTTGAAGAAATTCAAAGCTGAAATTGCATTAGTTGACCAACCATTCGTTAAAGATCCTGATATGACTGTTGGTAAATTTGTTGCTGATAAAGGCGCTAAAGTTGCTTCATTCACTCGTTTTGAAGTTGGAGAAGGTATCGAAAAACGCGTTGATAACTTTGTAGAAGAAGTTATGAGCCAAATTAAACAATAAGCTCATTAATTTAAATAGGAACGCATAGATTATTATGCGCTCCTTTTTTTTGGAAAATTTCAGTGAATCGATTGGTTTTACTGGATTATATGCTATAATTAGTCGAGTAATTTTTTTAGTCAGGAGGAATTAAAATGGTTGAACCTAAATATAAACGTGTCATTTTGAAATTAAGTGGAGAAGCTCTAGCTGGTGAAAAAGGCTTTGGTATTAATCCTCCAACTATTAAAGAAATTGTGAAAGAATTAAAAGAAGTACATGATTTAGGTGTTGAGTTAGCAATTGTAGTCGGTGGTGGAAATATTTGGCGTGGACAAATTGGTGCGCAAATGGGAATGGAACGTGCACAAGCTGACTATATGGGCATGTTAGCAACTGTGATGAACGCATTGGCTTTACAAGACACCCTTGAAAATGAAGGGGTACCAACTCGTGTCCAAACTTCAATCGAAATGCGTCAAATTGCAGAACCATATATCCGTCGTCGCGCTGAACGTCATTTAGAAAAAAATCGTGTGGTTATCTTTGCTGGTGGTACGGGTAATCCATACTTCTCAACAGATACAACCGCAGCTTTACGTGCAGCCGAAATCAATGCTGACGTTATCTTGATGGCAAAAAATAATGTAGACGGTGTTTATTCTGCAGATCCTAAATTAGATGAAAATGCTATAAAATTTGAAGAATTAACACATCTTGAAGTCATTGCTAAAGGCCTTCAAGTCATGGATTCTACTGCAAGTTCATTAAGTATGGATAATGATATTCCACTAGTAGTCTTTAACTTAAACGAATCTGGTAATATTCGTCGTGCAATCATGGGCGAAAATATTGGTACTACAGTTAAAGGAAAATAAGTTTCGCTTACTAAGATTAAGCCTTCCTGCTTTTGCTAGTGGGAGAGGCTTTTTTTGATAACATTAATTTAATTTTTCATAGCGTTTAAAAATGTTTTGTGATAAAATTTAGTTAAGTGGTGGATTATAATCACCAAGATAATATAGATAAGAGGAGATTATTATGGCAGACGCAATTTTTAACGAAGCAAAAGACAAAATGCATAAAGCAGCCGAAAACTTACAGCGCAACTTAGGTCAAATTCGTGCTGGACGTGCAAATGCTTCATTATTAGATCGAGTTCAAGTAACTTATTATGGGGTAC
>JAEWFE010000161.1 GCA_023389005.1 Bacillota bacterium | reverse complement strand
CTTTAAACACTTTAAGTACTACAAATTATAAACCTTGTTAATTTTTATTTAAAGTAAAATCTCCCTTTAACATCTCCTCCTAAACTACTTTAACTACTATTATTTATTATACTATGGTTAAAGGATTTCCGCTTGGATGATTGTGAGCAACGATAACTCTTGCTGCATTTACCAGCAACGCCCGTTGAAAAATATCTCGGGGATATGCTATCGACTGGTCGATGGTACCTATATGAACAACAGAAAAACAAATGACTTCATTTTTTACGTTCAAATAAACGGCTACTAAATTTTCTTGCGTGAAACTACCGATTTCTTTTTCCAGCCAAAGTGCTATCTGATAACTACTAGTTACTTTTTTCAACTCCCCATAAGTTTCAACCTTTTTTTCTTGATACACAGCTCTGATTTCTTGAATTGTAAATTCGTTCATTTTAATTTTCCCCTTTGCAAAAATATTTTTTATCTTGCTAAGGTCGCACCTTTTTTCTGAAATATTTTTTCGTTTTTGATGCAACTGTTAGCTTGTTTTTCTGAATGCGAAAAAGCACGGCAAGGATTTTTCGTAAAGGGCGAGCTTGCTCGTGCATTTTACCCTTTACAAAAAAGAATTGTCGTGCTAGCATTCGAACAGAAAAACAGCTTTACAGGTGCAAAAAAATGAAAAATTTCAAAAAAAGAAAGAGAGAAATTCAAAAACCTCTCTCTCAAAATGACTATTAAACTCTTTGCTTTACTTATTTCAGAAAAAATTTTTCAAGTATTTAGATTCTATCAATAGAAATTTTAAATAAAGGAGAGAAAGTAAGTCTCCCCTTTATTCTCAACTTATTCGTATTTTTCAATTTCAAGGAATAAAACCAATCCATCATAATAATAGATAGTATATTTTCCATTCAATGTCCGACAAACTTCATTTGTACTACAATCATCAAAATAAATATTAAATTGTCCATCCAAAAGTATTTCAGTATCTACCATTAAATTCGACCAAAATCGAAAATCATCAAATTTTGTTAACGGTAAAACTGCAACTCTAGTGATTCCATCTCCCCTTCCATTTCTGATGAGTGTTTGAAAATTGTCATTTCCAACTAACACACCACCTCTATCAGAAAAAGTTTTGAAGCATTTTTCTCCGAAAAGGTTTCGGATTTTCATCCAGTTATCTTCCTCTGCCCAATGCATAAGGAAAATCAAGTCTTTATAGCTAATTTCCCAATAATTTCTTTCATTATGGGATTTCATTTTAGTTGCTTCTTCAATACTAATATCGAAATAGTTTGCTATTTCTTCAATACTTTTGTTTTTTAAAACTTCCATTACTACTTCTCTTTTGATTTCCATAATCAATTCCTTCTTTCTATAAATCGTATCCTAATAAATAGTCCATACATTGTTTTTTGTCTGTAAATTCTTCCGTCCATGCATCCAAATTCGAATTGTCAATTGCCACATATTTTCCACCATCTACTACCCAAAATAGTCCTAATGGTTCTCTTGTATCTATGATTTTTAACGCTTTATCTATCGTAATTTCTTGGATGATTTTCTCATTTCTAATCATGATAAACACCTTTCTACTTTTTTAATATCGTGGTATGCTCCAAATATAATCTTCTCCATTCAATGCATTTTCAATCGCTTTTTCAACTTGCGTTTTAGTTAATCCTGTACGAACAAATCCTAAATTAATATCATCTGGATCATTCAGTATCAAGTAACTATTACCTGGATTGCCAGTAAATATTTCATACCATAGCGTGTTAGTACGCTTGTTATAAACTAACTGCATATGTTTTGATAACCACCCACCTAAATGTTTACTTTCAACTAAAACTTCCTTCATTCCTTTGATTTTTTCCATCTTGTTTCGCTCCTATCCGATATATTTTTCAAACCATTTCTGAATGGCTAAATATAATTCATACCCGCTACCTTCAAATCTGAAGGTAGCGTCGTATTCTTCCTGAAAAGTCTTAACAACCATTTCTATATCAAAATCATGCTGAAACAACTCCTTTTCCTGCCAAAAATAAGGTTCTGATTCAAATTCACGTGTTCGTTTAATCAATCTGATTATTTTTTGCGTATTATTCATTTGTTGAAACTCCTTTCAGACTAAGTAGTTGTACTTCTGTAACTTCTCCCGACATTTGAAGTGGAACCAGGAATTTTAATAATTCCCGTCTATAATACTCGCTGAAAACTTCAGCTATGTAGCAACCAAATGTTGAAAGAATAAAATCGTCACTCTCATCAACAAGTACGTATTGTTCATCATCCACAATCCCATTAATGAATTTTGCTACATTTTCAAAAGTATGTTCAAAACTACCAATATATTTACCTTCTACATATGCACTGATTAAATTCATGATTGACTTCTCCTTTCTGTATGTTCTTTATTGTCCGACAATCTCGTGATAAATCTGAATTAAATATGCTTTATCTTTTTGAAGTTGTTTGATGTATTGGCTAGGTCTCAAATAATTTTCTCGACCAAATTCAGGCGACCATTTTTCATCAAAATAATCGTCAATATCCAATTCTGATACAGCGTGTAGAAAATGCCCACGCAATGCATCTGCCAATTCTTCCTTACGTTCTTGTTCGCTAAGCTTTTTAAATTCTTCTTCTGGATAATCTAAGATAAAATCATATAACTCAAACATAAATCTCACTTTTAATTGTTTCGGTGCTTCAAAGATACAAAAAGCATTGTTTTCAATATCAAATTCAATCCAGGCACCACCATGGTCTAGTTGATATTCTTGAACAAACTCTTCAAATACTTCTTCTAGTAACACTCGATAATTGCTAATTGTTGAAATGGTCATTAATCCGTTCATAGTGAACGCCTCCTAAAAAAATTTTATTGAAGCTACAACGTCCACCAAATTTTTTCTGAGATATTTTTTCTTCTGATTATTTGGTATGCAACTGTTAGCTTGTTTTTCTGAATGCGAAAAAGCACGGCAAGGATTTTTCGTAAAGGGCGAGCTTGCTCGTGCATTTTACCCTTTACGAAAAAGAATTGTCGTGCTAGCATTCTGAAAGAAAAACAGCTTTACAGATGCAACCAAAGGCAAATCAGAAGGACAAATCTCAAAGACCTTCTCAATTGTTTTCCTGTGTCTCTGTGGTTTGATCTACACTTTGATTATCATCTCCTGTAATAAACATTTTCTTAAAGTCATCTAAACTTGAAGAAGTTGTTGTTTCTTCTTCGACTATTTCACTTGTGCTTGGTTCCGTTTGACTTTGTGATTCGACTGTCTTTGTATCAGAGGTTGTACTTGTCGTATTTTCAGTAGATTCTTGCGTACTTTCAACAGTAATCTGAGATACTTCTGTCTCATTGATGTCTTTTTCTTGAACTTTTTGATTCTCCTGGATAACTTTGATTTTTTCCATGAGTAATTGAATTTTTTCATTGTGTGTTTGAATTTCTGCCTTTAAATCCAATACTTTCTTGTCATTTTCTTTTTGGCGATTTTCATATCGTTTAATCGCTAATATAGATTTGTCTTGTTCTTCTTTCGTTTGGAAATTCATCTCTTTTTTGGCAGTTGAGATATTCTTATCCAATTGCTTATTCTCTTGATGTAACTTCTTGATTTTATTTTTTAGATTTTGTATGGTTCTTCTCGTGATTCTAATTTCATACTGAACACTTGCTAACTCATAGAATTTTTTGCTTTTCACAACTAAGTGATTATTAATAGGAATTTGAGATTCGTTGACATATTCGTTAAGTTGACCAGGATTTGTTTTATTTTGTATTGAGTGTCGTAACGTATCAAAATTCGGTTTTAAATCATGCACAATCAACACATATAATTGGTTATTGATATTGCGGATTTCCGTATGCAATTTTTTTGAAGGTCTTTTTTTAGTTACTGACTCAACACTTAATTCTACATTAGTAGCTTCTACTTGCTCTTCTGGATGACTCACAAATAAGGTTTCTATATACAAATTTTTATCTTTATTATATTGCCTATCAACAACCTCGATATTTGCTTGTCCTCCAAATGCTTGTGGCTTATTTAATGGGATAGATACATATTTTCTACCGCTATTTAGCCAAATTGAACTAGACCCAATAAAAATGAATCCAAAAAGAAAAGCCGCAAGTATTCCCAAATAGACTCGCTGCTTTTTATAAAAGATTCTCTTTTTCTTATCTTCTAACCATTTGATAACTAGATGTAGTTTTTCAAACACCTACAACACCTCCTATTCATTCATAGTCAAAACTTTGTATTGAATAACTTGTACTTGATTTTCTGCATTTTTTTCAATTGTACAAGATACATAACTAATTGTTTTAGATAGATTATTCTTGTTTTTCGTTTGATAACAAACTCGAACCAAGGCTTTTGCTTCACTTTCATTTTGCTCTTTTAGATAAACCTCACTCTCGTTGACTTCTGTTTCAAAATAGGGATTAGAGGCTTCTTTTTTTGAGCTATCACTTTCCTTATTTGTATTTGAATCAGAAGTACTACTTGTAGCTTGTTTTTTCACTTCTTGAATCATGCTTTCGGGTACGATCTCGTTGACGATTGAAGGAGTTGCTATTCTTTTTAAGGCCTCTCTTTTTGCTTCTAAGCCATCAGCTTTAAATGTGAATAACTGTCTGCTAAATTCATCCGCAACGCTTATATAGTCTTTATTTTGCGTATTTGAGCTAGTTTCTGGTGTTTGCTCTATGACTTTTGAATCATTAGTAGGTAAACTTGTTTCTTTTTTATTTTCTTGTTTATCCGTTTTAGTTGATTTCTTGCTTTGCGTCTTTTCTTCAGATGGTTTAGAAACATTTTTCTCAATACTCTCTTCTAATTGTGCCTGCATATCTTTCTTTTCTTGATTTAATTGAGTTAAGGTTTGCTGAAGCGAAAGCAATTCTTTGTGTTGAGAAGAAGCTTTGTTTAATAGAAAAATATCACAACCTAATAAAGCAACTATGATAATCAAACCAACTATTTTTATGGCTTTTTCCATTCGTATATCCACGCCCTTTCTTATTTCAGAAAAAATTTTTCGCATTTTTAAACATGAACCCTCAAGGCAAAACTTGGCATAAAATATTGAATATTGCTGACTGTTACCGTTTGTCCTGGTTGAGGAGCGTGTATAAAGCGACCATCTCCTAAAGCAATAGCCACATGTTCAGTATTTCCACGTGGTCCCCAGAAATATAAATCTCCTTCTTTGGCTTGAGAAACAGGAATAATTGTACCAGAACTTTCTTGTGGAACTGTCCATGCACCGATATCTTTACCCGTCACTTGAAGAAATACATATTGCGTAAATCCTGAACAATCAAAAGTATTTGGTCCTCGTGCTCCCCACACATATGGTTTACCGATATGTTTAAAAGCTTCTTTGATGATTGCTGAAGAATTAGCTGGAGGTAACTTGCCATTTCCACCAATTGCAGCTGTAGCAATATATTGCGTGACTAATTCTGCGTAAAAGAAATTTCCTCCATTGAGATATAAATAGGTTTTACCGAATTTTAAAGAAGTTGGATTGACATAACTATATCGAATACCTCCTGTATTTCCCAACGCAGGAGCAACTACTGTTCGTGAATATTCTTCAGCCGTATCAAGCGAATGTGACAGATGATGTTTTCCTAGATAATTAGCATAATTCAATCCATAGTTATACGTTTGAACGGCTGCTTTATAATCATTACCAATTCCATTTGCTTTAACTGCCTCAAAGGAGCGTTTTAAATGTGAGATACCTTGAATAATGGATTCTTCTGGGTCTTGTATTGCATTTGGAGCTAACCCTTTGGACTCTGATGATTGCATAGGGTCTCCACCTTTTCCGCCTGACTCTACCATCATAATAGCCAGTATCCACGGTACTAAATCAGGAACCCCTTGGCGTGTCGCTTCATCTGTTACAAAAGACTGATATTTAAGGACTTCTGCACTTAAATTTTGATTTCCTGAAGCTGTTAAATCTGTACTAGATGATTTGCTGCTACTACTTGATAAAATAGCAGTAAAAAAGATAGCAACTGCAAAGATAATGAGAATCATTGGGAGAATTGGTAGAATAAAAGTCAGAATAGACCATTGCATTTTAGCCTTTTTCATTTGCTTGGGTGTCAATAACCACTTCATTAAGCTATACAGCAAGATTATGCACCTCCTCGATATCGATTCAATTGTTCCTTCGTCACATCAACCTTAAATTTAAAAGATTGATTAGCACCAATAGATAAAATACATTCTCCTTGTTTTAGTCTTGGTAATTCATCAAATCCCGACTCAGAAATACTTGTACCCATCACTTTTTTCATGAGTGGAATAACCGAACTATCTAATTTGAAGTTGAATTTATATTGAGTCAATTCGAATACCTGTTTAATCGCTTCAGTTGATAAATCAGTCGCACTTTCAGGTAAAATTTCTCGTGGAGATTGAGTTGCAAAAATAATTCCTGCAAATAGTTTACGCATTTCCTTTTGAAAATCTTTGACATAATTAACGGCAAAAATATTTTGCGCATTGATCACGTTTTGACATTCATCAATCAAAACTAAAAATCTTGTCACTTCATTGAATGATAATTTCCCTTCTTCATACAATCGCTTCATTTTTACACCATTCATCACTGCTTCGTTCCAAATTGAGGATAACGCTGTGAACAATTGAGCATGAAATAAATTTTCCTTGAGAGCTTTAATCGTATCAATATCGTAAAATACCACTTGTTTATCTGTAAAATTAGGGATACTTGTATGACCGTTAAATAAATTCCCATATTCAATCTCCATACTTTTGGCAATTTGCATGAGGTCATTGACTAATTTCCCATGTGTTGGGCGAATTTCCTGATTAACAAAATCAGCTTGTTCTAAATAATTGACAAAATCAGTCATAGTTGGATAAGCGGTTGGATGAAGTCCTGTAATCTGCTTCACGCTATCTAAGATAATTCTGCCATCAGCCGTCTTTTGAGGGACTACCCACAACCCTAAGTCGATATAGAAATGATTCAATATTCTACCTAAAATCACTAAATCAATATCTTTCATTTGGCGATTCATAAAACGAAACATCATTTCCAATTTATTGATATGTTGATTAAAAGAGGCCACCTGGTCAATAATTTCCGTTTCACCAATCATTCTCGTCGCAAAAACTTCAAAAGGATTAATCAGTCCTTGAGAACCCGCTAAATCAATTTTCACGCCATTTTGATAGGCGATTAACGCATCATATTCGTCTCCTTTTGAAAACCCACGAATAATATTTCCACGGTCATAATTATCTTCTTCTAACACTTTTAATAGCGTGGATTTTCCATTCCCCATTAATCCAAAAATCATAGCGTTATAACTTTTTCGTATCGCATTTTGCAGAAATAAATCAAAAATGACTGCGCCACCTGTGTCCGTTTGACCAATATAAGACCCTGATATATCGTTTAATTCAATATGATGAAAAGGGTATCCTGCTCCAATTGTATTGGCAGGAATCGCTTGCCCTCTGCGTCTATTAATAAACGTCTGCTGCTCTCCGTATGAATGAAAAAGAGCAAGCCATTCATCTTTTTGCTCGCCAAGATAAACGCCCGCTCGATACCCTTTACCTTCAAATTCTTTCTTTAATTTACTTACTCTGTTTTGTAATTTTTCAATCGAATCACTACTTAAATACATTCTTGCATGAATAAATTTAACCACTTCTGACTTTTGCGTAATACTTTGAGACAAAGCTTGCAAATCCATCACTTCAAAACTTGCATCTTGCCGTTCTACATAGGTTCGGTCATTTTTCGCTCGATCCGCTTGTTCTCTCGTTGCACTTGCAATTTGTTTTAGTACCTCGGCTTTATTGGCCGTTGATACATCAATGACACTAACCATATCAGGCTGATTCAAAATATCTGTTAACCAAAAGTAATTAACCGATTTAGGAAAAGCATAAATATGAAGTACAGTTTCGTACCCTTCGCCTTTAACAATCTGATTTTCTTCAAAGTACATGCCTGTCTGCGGCTGTATTTCAGATAAAAAAGCTAAATCATACCCTCGTTGTTCAATTTCTTGAAGGTATTTCTTCTCTTTTTTTGTAAGCATGAATCTTCCACCTTTCAAATTTTAATGCATAGCTTCCAATAGATTTAAAGAGATTTTATTGAGAATTTCTATTGAGAATTTCTATTGAGAAAACCGTACTTTAGAAATCTCGAATATTTAAATTCATGAATTTAAAGAATAACCGCTTTTTCTTTTCAATATCAACATTTGATAAATGCATGGATTGCCCTGCCCATTGCTTAACAGATTTTAATTCTTCAGTTAGTTGTTTCCTACTTTTAGCAAAGACCACCAAATAATATTCTCGGTTGCGTAAATTTTTCTCTACCCACTGCAAACGTTGGATTTTCTCCATGCAAGCACGTCTACGTTCGAAAGTAGTTGCTCGATTTAAACGTTCACGCCACAATTGTTGCTGTACTTGTGTGGTTACTGGAAAAGAAAGAGCGATAATCTTATAATCATTAACCATAATTCGATTAAAATCTGTAAATCGTTCTGCATATAACTGCATTTCTGAAATATTAAGTGCATTTAAATCCGTTGATTCTACCTTCAGATATTCTTCAAAATAATAAGGTTGTTCTTTGTCGTTTGAGCGTGCAACCACGTAACCTTCAGGTGTTAAAGTAAAGTAAGGCATGGTTTCTTCATCATTACCCATTCTTTTGACTATTCTTTTACTTTTCACGGAGTCACGTTCTAATTTTTCATTCTTAGTTTTCTTTAGCTGAAACATCTTACCACTCCTTCTCTTTTCTCTGATATTCGGATTTACTTTCTTGATATTCTTTTACCGCCAATGGATCAAGCGAATGATATAAGCCTTTATCTTGCTTAGCATAAATCATCAATACTTGTATCATTCTTTTATCTGGATTTGAGCTGGGCTTAATCGTTAAGAAAACACCAAACAGAAATGATAGAATAATCATAGCTATTCGCATAGGAAAGACTAATTCTAAATCCTTTGTTATCGAATGACACAAAAGAACAGTTGAAATGATAATCATAATATCTAGCATCAACATCCCTAAAAATATTTTGGGTTCAGCTTTAATATTCGTTGGTATTTTAAACACTTGGTCTCCCTCCTTCAATAAAAATTCTCAATAGAAATCCTATGTAGAATTCCTATTGAGAAATTTATTCTTGAGTTGTAGAATGGTCTACATTATTCAATTTAAAGTCTTTTTTAGTTTGATTTTTCATTTCTGATATTTGAGATTCACTATTTGTAATATTGATTTCCTGAGTTACGTGGTGTTCATGCTCATTTAACTGATTCTCTCGTACTCGTTCAAAAGATTCTGTTCTTTGTCTACTATCTCCACTAGTTGGCGTTTGAGTAAAACGACTTGTATCCATTTCTCCTGGATTAGATGAAACACTATGATTTGTGGTAATATCATTTCTTCCTTCAACTACTTGTTTTTCTTGATTGATATTTACTTTTTGGTCTTGTATTTCTTCTAGTTTTTGATTAACCTGGTGTTCTTTGACACTTTGGTTTGTTTGTGTTTTGTCTATCGACTGAGTCGATTGATTGACTGATGGTTGAACATCTGCATCAATTTTAGAAGGTGCTATTTCTGCTTGACTAGCACTACTATGAGTGACTTGTGTATGTGTTGTTCCAGGTGTTACCTGACGTTCCTGATGAACATTGACTTTTTGCTCTTGCATTTCATCTACTTTTTGAGTAACTTGTTGTTGCATTTCACTTTGTTGCTGTTCCTTACTTACAGTAGATTGCGCAGCTACTTGTGTGCTTGGTTCGCCTGGTTGCGTATGCAAGGTTGGTTCTGCTTGTACTTTCTCATTTCCTATAGAGGTTTGAACCTGTTCTTGTTCTAAGTTATCAGCTAGCACGTTTTTCTCTTGAGATACAGTCACTTTTTGATTTTGTAATTCATCCACTTTCTGTGTGACTTGTTGCACCTGTTCATTTCCCTGTAATAGTGCATTCTCTTGTTCGTTAGTTGAGGATGGTAGACTAACATCTTTATCAACTAAAAGACCGTCTGTATTAAATTGTTTATTCGGTTGATTGATGTTCGGTTGTTCTCCACCATTTTGTTCAGATTGCACTTGAGTTGTTCCAGTTGTCACGTTTCGTTCTTGTGATACATCTAATGATTGATTTTGAGCTTCTTCAACTCTTTGTGTCACTTGTTGTTTAGCTTCGCTTTCCTGGATTTCAGTACTTGTAAAAGTTTGATTATCTAAATCGTCTCCTGACGGTTTAGTTCCTTTGGCTAAAGGCATTGGTACCTCATGGATATTTTGTGATTGTTCACTTTGTGTACTGGAAGGAACAGTACTTGTATTAGTATTATCAGACACTTGATCGGTAGCATTTGCTTTCAAATCTTCATTTCGTTGCTGAATCGTATCATAAATCGCTTGTGAATTTCCTGTTTGATAGCCTTCTTTAGCTGTATTTGCTAAATCCTTTACGGTAGATGCCGTTGTAGTGAATGGTTTCGCTATATTTGAAGCCGTTTGACTAGCAAATTGTTTTGCTCCTTCTTTGGCAACTTGAGCCGTATGGTTCATGAAGTTTCCTTCTTCCATATAACCGACTTGTTGGCCAAGAAATTCGCTCGCACTTTGTACACCTGATTTCATATCATTTAAGGTCTTACCCGACTTAATATTATCAATATGAGGTTTCATTACGGTCCCTGCTTTACCTGCTGCATTTGCCACGCTACCAACGGCATCTTTGGCTAATCCACCAACCGCACCAACAGCTTTGGCTCCAGCATACATACCTAAGAATGAACGCCATTCGTCTTTTAGACCAACATCTGTACCAAAGTGTTTCTTAAATGTGTCTGCTCCATCAACTGCAACTAAAGCAGCTATCAATGTTACAAAAAAGAATAAAATAGGGTTCAAATTTTTTGTGCCTAGCCATGTTTGAAAAATAACAAAAACTCGTAAGTTTAAGCCTATCATAGCTATTGTTAAAAATGATTGTGCAATATCTTGCCACATACCTTTTAATCGTTGACCAGTTTCTAAATCAGAAAAAGCAACAATTGGAAAAATCAACTTTTGAACCACTAATTCAATGGATACCCGTACCAATTTCATAGCGGATAAGCCATAGGCAATGCTTAATACCAATAAAGAAGAGATAATAGTAAAAGATTTTATACCATATCTAAAGTACCAGGTATCCCAAAAAGGGAAGGATTTTTTGTTTAATTCTACTGCTTTCAATTTTCCGTCTGTTCCTACGGTTAACTGATTTTTGAATACATCTTTATGCTTTAACTTCTCTTTATCTCCGAATAAAGAATCAAAGAAGCCTTCGGGTTCCGCATTTTCTAACAAATCTATCTGACCTTTATCCCATTGTTCTTGCGTCATTTGATTTTTCTTTAATTGATTCATATCAGGAAAATCTTGCTGATCTGCATAAAGTAAATCCACAATATTATCTTTCACAATATTAAAACTCAAACTGTTGGAAACAACACCTGATTGTTGTCCTAAACTTTTTGTATCTTGATTAAAGTCTTTTGCTAAATTTAAACCAAAATCAAAAACAGTTGGGAGTAAGACTATGCTTGCACCGATAATGAGCGTATTTAGAAAAACACTTCTGATTTCAATATTTTTTCCTAACCAAAATTTATAGCCTAAAAATATGACAAATATTGTTAAAAAGCCAATTCCTAAAAGTAACATAGCTTGATAAGCGGTATTCACTTCATTTGAATCCTTATAAAAAGAAGTTAAGCTTAATACGGTATCAACGGCCTTCTCCATGGTAGAAGATAACCAATAAAGTCCCTTAATCAATAAGTCAACAAAAACACGGACAATGTAACCAAATACAGAGTCCGCTTGCAACCATTCTTGATATTTTTCTAATATTTTTTCCAAAGAACACACCTACCTTTCTTCCTATGCATTGGTTAATTTTTGCGTAATCTCATCTCTTTTGTTCACAAAATATTGAACAATCTCTTTGGTTTGTTCTGGGTCATCAAAATCAGATAACCAATTGGATAAGATGATTAAAGCAGCTTGCATATCCATTTCAAGTAACTCATTGATAATTTGATTAGGTACACTCTTTTGAGAGAGTGCATTTGATAACATAGATTTTGCACGAATGCTTTGTTCTTCTGATAAATCAAAAATAGGCTGATTTTTATATTCGATAAACATCTTTTTTTGTTCCTCATTGATAGACGATTGTTCTTCCTCATCCTCAACAATAGCTCCTAGATTCAATTCCAACTCGCCATTTTCATTTTTCCGCCAATTTTTAGGGATAAACCAATCTAGATTGACTGCTAAATCTTCAACTTTCAAATGCCTGTGTTGGGATGGAATTTCAAATTCGTCCCATGACCGACTAGTATCAAATTGTTTGGCCAAAAAGGTATACCGATAAGGCATCTCCGTTTCGCCATGATTAAAGATAGCAAACGGACGAATCTTTCTCCCTTTCAAATCTCTGCGATACGCTGAACGTATCACAATATTTTCACCTTCTAACAACTGAGAAGCTCGACCATAGGGAATGAGTCGATTATTGTCAATATTAAGATTTTGAGAAGCATCCACGCTCGCAAATTTTTTACTTTTTGATTTTGAAATATCGGTATAAGTACCTGCTCTTTTAGAAAAGTCCTCAATAGTATCACTCGTATTGCTGTTGATAAAAATTTGATTTTGGCAATTATCCTGAATGGTTTTACCGATTTCATTTCCATATTTACTGGTAATTTGTTCGTTTGACTGTACAAATAAATACCATAAAATATTTCTTCCTGCTGATACGGTCATTTTGCTAGCCATATCGTCAATTGCTGGCATATTGCCAAATTCATTCAGAATAAAGTGCACTCGGAGATGTGTTTTTTGACCTCTAGTTTTTGAGGCATTTTCCGCAAGTACGTAGTATAGCTGCGAGACAAAAATACTTGCTAATACGTGGTCTTTTGTATCATAATCTGGCAAAATCATAAAAATAGCTACTGGTCTTTCAGAATAGGCCATTTCTACTGATAACAAACCTTCAATTCGTTCTTCAGAAATACATTTCAGAGAAAAATTTCGTTGATAGCAAATTTCGCCTGTGTATTCGTCCTTTTTGACTTGATTATTTTCAAAAATAGGCGGACGTTCAAATTCAAAAGTTTGCGTATGATGGGCATGTGTCACATTTTTTTCTCTGGAAATAATGATTTGGTCGCCTTTTTGTAATTTGTATTTGAAGTTTACTCTTGCTTTTCCAACCGCATTAATTTTTAAGCTTTCTTGACCAATTAATCTTTCTCCCCGTTTAAAAGTCGCATAGATAATCTCATTAAAATATTTTGATTCAAAATTGACAGTTAACGTTCTCGGAAAACCAATACGTTTTAAATCTATACTGCTTTTACTAGTCATTTTAATAATTGCTTCGTTGGAATAAAAAATCTGTAAACCTTCATTTGCTGTTGCCAAAATAGACGAACGTGTATTTTTCGCTGACATATTAACAGTAGCGTATTGTGCTTTGGCAATGGAAGTCTGTGGTAATCCTTTAAAATAATCATCTAATTGATTATGAGAGATACCTGTAATTGGATCGACTACATTCACACTTGCGATATTTACAAGCATTTGAGTCACGTTATACATGCTCGCTTTATCAATCTCATTATGTTTCACTGCTTCTTCTATCAACGCTAAAGCCATTGCACTCACTGATTTAGCTGCTGCCTTTTGCCAAAAAGTATCTTTAGCGTTTGGGTCATTGTACATCATCCATGTAAGTGTACCGATTAAACTTTGAGCTTTTGCATAATCTTTTTCCAGGTAAGCTTCTAATGCAAGTTCTAATTGATTATCCCCCATAGATTGCAAGGGTTCCAGGAGATTTAAGACTTCCACATCATAGCCTCTTTTTCTTAACGTTTCATATGATGCAGCATACATTTCGCCTTTGGCATCATTGACTAGCATAGACGCTTTTTCTTTTGCTCGTGAAATAATATCTATCATTGGGATGCCAATGGTTTCATCTTTCCCCGAGCGAGTGGGACCCACGATTTTCGCATGGCTTGTTGTGCGATCAATGAAATATTGATGATTATAATGAGAGATGGGTAACCCACCCAATCCTTCAAATTCTGTGACTGACTCCGGGATTGCAGGATATTGCTTTTTTAATTCTTTGATGGTTGTTAAACGGTCATCTCCTTTTTGACCTACATTTTCATTACCAAAAGTAAAGTGTAGCTTGTAGTATCCTATTAGATTGATAAACAAAGATAACAAAGCAAAGAATATTGAAATTGTATCGAAATGAAACGTCTTCTGAGGTGAATATCCACCCAACGCTTGCCAATAATTAAAAAAATTGGATTTATCAGGTAATGTACTAAATAAACGAATTCCTCCTGCAATCACTTGAAAAAGATAATTCATTATCAGAAATAACACTATGAACATGACAACTGCAATAAAGATAAATTTTGCTCGTTTAGGCTTTCTTTCAATCGGTAAACCTTCGCCATCTACTTTATACCTACGAATAGGACTGAATTGTTTCTTTTCACGAAAGTTTGATTTCTTTTTAATTTCAAAAATTTCTTTAGCCTTTCGCATGATTGAACACCCCTAGTAAATCATTCTTTGTTTCTTCTAAAATCTTCTTCTGATTTACATCATGTGTTTCATTGATTTTTTTCTGTAATTGACTATAAGATTGGATTAAGGTATTCAGTGACTCTGGTCGATTGGCCAAATGTTGTGCATTCTCTAATTGATTAGCAATTAAATAGGCTTTTCCAACTTGATAAATATCTTCTGATGATAATTGTTCCTGTTGACTCACATTCAGTCGTTCAAAACTACTAATAATTTTATCTGTTTGATTGGTACTTAAAGCATATTTAAAATCATCCAAGGTAGATTGCACTGAAGATTCCTCTTTGCTCTCTTCCAATTGTGCAATTTTCTTCTCTAATTGTTTAATCATTTTTTCCTGCGAGACAAGTTGCGTATTTTTTTCTTGTCGTATTTGTTGCCCAATAATTTGAGTGCTAGCATAAACACTTGCTCCACCAATAAATCCTACTGCTAGGATACTTGCTGCTAGTAACTGCCATTTTTTCCCAGTATTCGGTTTATCTTGCTGATGGATCATGTTCATTCTCTCGAGTTGCCATTGCTCTTTATCTTTTTGGAGATTTTGGCGTTCCTGTTCAATCGTATGCACCAACTGTTCTCTTTTTTCTGAAATAGTTTGCCACTCTAGTTCCTTCTGCCGCATCTCTCGTTCAAAAGCTTGCCTTACACGTTCTCGTTCACTTGCTTCATCACTTGATTGCTGTACATCTCTTTGAACCATTTTTAATTCGACTAACATTGCTTGCATTTCAGCAATACTTTGTTGGTGTTGAGCGTCCATTTTTTCAGCGGTTTGCAATTTCTCTTCAGCAATTTCTTTTTCCCAAGTTGGCTGTAAATCGATCATCTTTTGAATAAAATCATCCAAATATTGCTTTCTAGTAGCTTGCAGTTTAATCACTTCAGATTTTAATGTATTATAAAAATCTACATTTTGTTCCTGAATAAACTTTTCCAATTCATGACTTCTACGTACTTTTTCTTGATTCAGTAAATCTTGTCGATAAGTTTCGATTTTCGCTTGATTTGCTTGTTTGGCCGCTTTTTCAAGTTTGGTTTTTTCTTGATTCTTCTGATTCTCAAAACGTTGCGTTAAAGCTTTTAAGGATTGTTGATAGTCCTGCTCTAAACGGCCCTTTTCCTTTTGAAATTGACCATATATGTGTTCAACTTCTTCTTGAATTACCTGTTCTAGTTCTTCCTTCAGTACAGTCTCATATGTTTCGATAGCCTCACTGATTTCGTTATCCAAAGCACGTTGAGACAATAAGATATCTCGTTTTTCTTCCACACTTGCTCGTAAATCATTTTCCAATTTCAAAATAAGATAAACAAAATTATTGGTTAGATTTTCAGTCATGGTTTGCAATTCACTTTCATGTTCTAACAAATAATTGAGTTTTTTCTTATCTAAGGCTAACAATTGCATTAAATCACTTGATTGCAAGAATTTATGCTTGTAAAAATCAATTAATTGCTTTTTATCAGGCAATTGTATCTCATCAACTTGCGTATCTATTGGTTTTACTTCCCTAACTGTTGAAAGAGCTTTTTCTTGAGTGGATTCTTCCTCAAACAATCGCTTTTCTTCATCTGAAACAGTTATGTACGCAATCTCTTGTCGTTCTGAAGATTTATCTGCCTTCTCATCAGTATAAATATTCTCTTTATCAATTGATTGCTTTTCTCCCTCATCTGTCCAGTCTTTTTGAAAACTACTAGGAGTCTCTTCCTCTTCAGCTTCTTTCTTTTGTTTTTTCCGAAATAATGTCGCTAATTTACTACCTAACCTACTTTCGGAAGCTTTTTCAGTCCTATGGATTTCTCCTGAAGCCATCTCATCATATAAACTCAAACTCAAATTATCTAGCATTTGTTTATTCTCATCTGAAATCTTTAGGTCATCTTTTTGATTGGTAATATCTTGATATAAAAGATCAGCAATATTATCTGCTCCATAAGCGATAATGTTTATTTTTTGCGTTGTAAAAGTAAATAAATCAGTATCTATATCAAAAATAATCCATTCATTATCTACTTTGTTCTCAATCATAAGATTTCTTAAATCTTGTAAACACTGTTGGGCAGTTGCTACATTTAACTTCTGATTCTTACGGAATATTTTCGTTTTTTTGATATATTTACTCACTTTTTTTACAATTAGTTGCATCCAGTTCCCTCCCTTCAATTATCAGATAGGAGAGCTAAACTCTCCTATCATTAACTTAGAAGCCATAAATATCGGTTAATGTTGTTACAAGTACAGACGCTCCAAAAATAAGCAAGCCGCCAATTACGATATACCACGCCCAAGACTTTGCTTTACCTGCTCCACGGTCCCCAGACATCCAAAGGAATCCTAAAGCAATAAATAAAACTACCATTGCTGGTGCTGCAACACTACTCATTTGTTCTGCCAAATCGGTTAATGTTGTATTGATATTTTGGAATATATTCATTTAATTCTCCTCACTTTCCCTATATACATTTTGAGCTTGTTGATTTTTGTTTGATAAATTCAATTGTGTTGAAAGAAACTGATTCATTTTCTTTTGTGCTTCACGTTCGATCATCCAGTTTTTAAATTCCTGAAATTCCTCTCCTTTACGCATAAAAATAGCCATGAGACCAGCTTCTAACGTTTGATCTTGCCATTTTTTGAAAGTTGTATTTTCTTTCTTTAAAATGACCTCTAACATCTCTTTCGTACTTTTATCCATGTACCCTCACCTCCTTAATTATTTCAGAAAAAATTCGCTACAAATGAACAATTCATCTACACAAATAAACTCCCCACAAACATTTCATTCATAGGGAGCTTTTTATTCTGAAATTATTCTTCTGTTTTATGTTTTTTCCACCAAAATACGGATAAGAAACTTGCTACAGCAATAATACCTACACCAATCACTTTAAAAATTGAAGATTGACGTCCTGTTTTAATTAATTCCTTAGGACTAGGTTTTACAGGTGTTTCCGGTGTCTCTTGTGGTGGTTCAGGTGCAGGTGGTTCTTCAGTGACCTCCACCGTCACTGGATTAGTCGGATATTCATCCTCATCAATTAGTAATATCCCTTGATTTTTAAGCAATAATTGGTGTTTATTGCCTAATTCTAAATCAGGTTTTACTTGTACATCCATTCGCCAGATAAGCTGCTTATTGTACCATTCATTGACTTTTTCGGGTTCCTCTTCTGTAGACTTAATTGTCCAGCTCACTGTATGTGTTGTTTGGTCATAAACCAATTCGCCCGATTTTGTCACATCTGCTTCCTTACCATCTTTACCAACTAAAAAGACAGAAGATTTTTGGTAAATAAATCCTGGGTCTAGCGGATCCTTCAAGGTTAGTGTTTTTGGTGTTTTGTTCCATGTTCCTGTTTCAAAATCCAATTCGAACTGCACATTATCGCCTTTTTGTCGGTTTAGTTTCTTCAAAAATTTTTCTTCA
>JAEWFE010000159.1 GCA_023389005.1 Bacillota bacterium | reverse complement strand
CTATTATGAAGTGCCCTTTGTCAAGTCCAAATAACTCAATTATCTGAACATTTATCAATGACATAAGTAAACCCTAGAAGTATATAGTCCATTGAAAGTTAACCACTCTATTATTCGAGGATTGGGTACCTCCAGGCTAATGGTCCTTTTCATGGGCTCTATAAATCTCGGAGCGTGGATTACCAACTGTCGATAGTTAGCCTATACGGCCAATATAGTCTAACAAAGTTGGTACCAGAAGAGGTGAGACATAGATAGCCAGACCTGTAAATATTTCTAGAGCTTACCTACGCCATCGATAGTTGACAATTTCGACACTTTTTCCTTTCTTCAAAATTTTGTTATATCATTTTATATGTGAGCTACATTTTGTAACACGTATATTTTACAATTTTAAACTCACTGAATGATTTGAACTTGATACTGGGCTGGAGTGTGATATCCGGAAAGAGGCTGTCGGAGTTTATCTTCGACTGACCCGGATATTACATCACACTCCAGGGGCCCCGGTGTCAAGTTTAAATTTAGCACATACCCTAAACTGCAATATTTCCTGTTTCAATCCCCCAAATATAGCACGCTAACTCACGAGCTATAGCAGTAACAGCAACATTATGAGGTTTTCCCATCCTAATCATTCTACGATACTTACGACCTAATCTATCTGCGGCTTTATCTGCATAGGCAATTACATTAGCGTCCATCCCTTTTTGTCTAGCCTTTAATTTCTTAGATTTATAACCTATATTACTCCGAACTAAAGCATTAGCGGCTTCGATTAGTGTGGTTCTAATTGTACCGTTTCCTTGTTTCGTAATAGCACCTAGTCTGACGTGTGGTCCACTTGAATGATCACTAGGGTTTAATCCGAGATAAGCTGCATAAGCCTTGGCATTAGGAAATCTAGAAAAATCAGATGTTTCCACTTGAATCGTCATTGCAGTAATGGTATCCACACCTTTTAAACAACGCATCTGTTGAACAGGTTTAACATATCGCTCTTGTTGGGAAAATACTTCTATACGTGCATCAAAACGTTCAATTCGATCGTTCAAATCGTAATATTGGAGCAACATCTCATCGAGTGTTTCCCGCAGTATTGCCGATAATTCAAGTTGTTTTAACCATTTAATATGAGCTACCGTCCACTTACTTCTTTGATAGTTGAAACCATGACGTAATACAAAAGCATTAATTTGTTTTTTGATAACCCCTCGAGCCTTACATGTGCTTTTACGTAAACGAACAAACTCTTTAATTTCTACATCTTCATCATCCGGAACGTATACGGCTTTATATGTCTTATTGGCTAAGTTTTTAGCAATCATCTTAGCATCCCGTCTATCGTTTTTTACAACTAAATCTTTAGAGGACTTACTCATAGTAGATGGGGCTAAAATTTCACAAGTAATTCCCATTTTTTCTAACGTATTGTGTAAAGAGTATCCCAGTACGCCTGCTTCATAGCCAGTAACAAATTCAACATCATCTTCCAAGTGTTCTCTCAAGTTATCAATAAATTTCTCAACATTCTTAGGTTCAGCTGCACATTTAGTTTCTCCAAGAAAAGTATCAAATTCTGGCATATAAGCGCACAAACTATAAGAATCTTTGTGGACATCCATTCCGATATAAACTATACTCATATTAGTAACCTCCAAGTGTATAGGGTAACGACCCGTTGTATTTTTTGATTTATAGCAACATTATGCGTCTAAATCCCTGAAATTACAACTTTGGGGGTTATTTGTGTTACCCTAACATTCATTTAGTATACTGGGGGCACTTCATATTATCTCGTTATAATTATAACACTTTTTCGTCATTGAATATACAAAAACATAAAACGCTTTCTTTGTTTTTTCTCTGAATATTAAAAAAAGAACCACTTCCTTTTATTTAGAAGTGGCTCTGATTATCAAAAGCAAATCCTATTATTTAGGTGTCACATCTTGTCCAAACCATTTTTCTGAGATTTCTTTAAACTTGCCATTTTCTTGTAATTTTTTGAAACCTTCATTAATTTGTTTGGCTAATTTTTCGTCATCTTTACGTACCCCAACAGAGAAATCTTCGCTATCAAATGGTAATTCGACAATATTATATTCTGCTAATTTTTTGTCTTGTGTTAAGTAGTATTCAGCATATACCTTATCAATTAGCAGGCCATCAATCCGGCTATTTTCTAAATCAATAAAGGCTTCATTAAAACTAGCATACAGCGTCGCATCATTATTTTTAACGATATCTTGTAGAACTTCTGGCTGTTTCGTAAAAGTATCATAACCTGAAGAGCCTTCTTGTGCCCCTAACACTTTGCCTTTCATTTGTTCAGCCTTGGTGATATTGCTTTTCTTAGGTGTGACTAGCACTTGGGTATTTTTCATATAAGTATCTGTGAAAGTCACTTTTTTCTGACGTTGAGGAGTCACAGAATAACCATTCCAAATCATATCAATCGTTCCATTTTTTAATTCTGTTTCTTTCATAGACCAGTCAATTGGTTGGAATTTCACCTTTTGATCCGTTAATTCAAATACGGCTTTCGCTAAATCAACATCAAAACCAACAATTTTACCACTGTCATCTTTAAATCCCATAGGCACAAAGGTATCATCTAGCCCTACCACGACTTCTTTTTTGTCGGCAGCAGACTTACTCGTTTCGCCTTTTTTCTGAGTAGAACATGCGCCTAATACTAAACCTAATGCAACAACTGATAATACTTTAAATAATTTTTTCATTTTCATCTTCTCCTTTAATTTTTATGTTTATTCAACAGGGGTTACCTGATAAAGTTGATCGGCAATTCTCTTGGCAAATTCCAAATCATGAGTCACCACAATTTGCGTCATACCTGCTTCTTTCATTTCTAAGATTAAATCAGCGACTTGTTGACTCAAACCTGGATCAAGGGCACTCGTTGGCTCATCATAAGCTAACACTTTGGGATTCATCGCCATCGCCCGTGCAATTGCGACCCGTTGTTTTTGCCCACCAGATAATTGATAAGGATAATGGTCCAAAAGTTGAGATAAACCTAAACGTTGCGCCAAGTTTTGCGCCATTTGTTGGGATTCGGCCGCCGATTGCTTCAATGCCAACTTAGGGGCTAACGTAATATTTTCCATCACGCTTAGATGCGGAAATAATTGAAAATCTTGAAAGACGACCCCGACAACTTGTTCCTTTGAAGTACTTGGATTAAAGGGTTGGCCATCTAATAAAAATTCGCCACTATCATAGGTTTCTAAACCAGCGAGCATTCTTAAGAGTGTCGTTTTCCCACCACCAGAGGGACCTACAATACATAAAATCGAGCCTTCTTCAATGGATAAATCTAGATTACGAATAATTTGTCGTGAACCAAATGCTTTATTGACTTGTTTTAGTGCTAACATATAATCCCTCCTAACGATAATAATTTAAGCGTCCTTCAAAGTATTTCAACAGTAAAGTCACGATGGCAGTCATTAATAGATAAACGATTGCCACGCCTACTAATGGCAACAAGGTAGATTCTCTTTCCATCGCAATTTTACCAATACGCATCACATCTGATAAACCTAAAATATAAACAAGCGAAGTATCCTTGACTAGGTTAATGATTTCATTGCCGACAGAAGGTAAGGTAATTTTAGTGACTTGCGGAATGATGATTTTACTAATCGTTTGCCAAGGACTTAGATGCAACACTTTGGCTGCTTCATATTGGCCTTTAGGTATGGATTGAATCCCGCCACGGAAAATTTCTGCATAATAGGCGGCATAGTTTAGAATAAAGGCAATCAAAGCTGCTTCAAAACGATCAAAGACGATACCGATATAAGGCAAACCGTAAAAGACTAAAATTAATTGTAATAGTAACGGGGTTCCGCGCATGAGCCAAACATAAAATTGAATCAATAATTTCACTGGATAAAAGCGGCTCCTTAATAAGAATGCTAACAATACTCCTAGTGGAATCGAGCCTAAGATGGTCAATCCAAATAGCTTTAATGTTACCCCTGCCCCTTGAATAATTTGGGGAAACGTATCTAATATTACTTGCACATGTATAACCTCATTTCTCTATGATTGGTGAACTTACCCACGGTCTTGCACTCAAGGTATAAAATAAGTCCTTTGATCATTTTGACCAAAGGACGTGATTGACGTGGTGCCACCTTTTATTTATCTTTCCCTCGCAGAAAAGAACTCCGTGAGTCAAGTAAACTTTTTTGGGGAAACCTTAGCTTTTTCGGTATCAATCAACTAAATACTCGGAAAATTCACCCTACCGCTAAAAAATCTCCTTTCATCCGATTTTTACAGTGGGAGGTAAACACACGAATTTCTTCGAGGCTTCCCAAGCTGCTTCACGACCTTAATCCACGGTGTTCGAAGGGTAGCTACATCGCATCTAAGCCGGCCTGCCTAGGAAAATCTTAAAATATAATGGATTTTCCTGTCATTCCGGACAAACTTAGCTGCTTGTAGCTGATCAACCCTTCTCACATCCTTAAAATAAAAAAGTCCTTTGGTTTTTTAACCAAAGGACGTGTTGACGTGGTTCCACCTTTTTTCACAACTACCTCGCAGTAATTGCCTCAATAAGTCTACTTGACTCTGGCTATAACGGGCCACCCGAATCTTCCTACTTCCTCATTTCAGAAAATCTACTCCAAGATGTGTTTCACGCATAGGTCTCTACTTCTTTGCACCAACCAGAAGCTCTCTGAAAAAGGACTATGGCTACTCTTCTTTTCAACGTATTTTCAATTTGATGAATACAATTTATCAGAAAATTTTGAGGATGTCAATATGAAAATTCGATTAAAATTTTAAATTCGAAATTAAATAAATCATTAATAAATCATTTAGATCTTTCAAATTCAAATCAAAACGTTGTTGAAACTTTTCCATTTTATACAATAATGTATTACGGTGCATGAATAAATCTTTAGCAGTCGAAGAAACGTTGGCTTGATTTTTCCATAATGCATGGATGACTTCTTTCATGCCTTCTTCTGCAAAAAAGATTTTTCCTAACTCTTTTAATGACTCATAATTCGTTAAATCTTGACTCGTTGCTAAATATAAAACGCAATCACTCAAAGAAAGATACTTTTTAGGATTTTCAACTAACATTTCTTGAAATAACCGGCTTTCCTCACGATAAATCTTCGTAAAATCAACCTCGCTTGGATAAAAAGCCCCCACAAATATCTGGGTAAAGGTCGCAAAATCATCATCCAAAGCCGTAAATAATCCGTCTAACTCTTCCTTTTGATAGTAATTCTCTGTTCTTTTCTCAATAAGTAGGGCTTGATTTGAACTAACAAATAAACAATCGACTAAATTTGGCAAAACAGTTTCCATCGTTTGTATCCATGAATGATAAATACTGTCATCCATCCGCTTAAACTGGACTTGAATAATCCGGTAATCCCCCGCCTCTTTTTCAGAAAGTCGTGTATGTTTGAATAATACTTGATACCAAAATTTGCGCTCTAATTCATAAAGAGGGGCTACATTAGGATATAATGTTAAAAGTAATTTTTGTTCCGTAGCACTTAACTTTTGCTTTTCAATGCAAAAGAATTTTCCCTTATATGGGATACACAAAAAATCTTTATTAAATAAAGGCTCATCCTTAATGAAACCTTCCGTATAAATTTGCTCTAAGGGTAAAATTTGCAAAGTCATCACCTCAATTATTTTCCTCTTTATTGTATCGAAGAAAGACAGATTCGACAATTCTTTCTATGTTTGAAAAGCGATTTCAACATTTTGCACAATTCACTGAGGTGTTCTTTGTACATGTTAACGTTGAGATGTAAAAGGCTTTCATTTATATTAAGGATGTCGATAAAAAGATTTCTCGCAAAAATAAACTTTGCGAATAGGATGATTAAACATAGAAAGAGGTATGAACTTATGGTAGAAATGGCTTTACGACATGTATATAAAAAATATGATAACGCTGAAAAATATTCAGTAACAGATTTTAACTTAGAAATTGCTGATCGCGAATTCATCGTTTTCGTTGGTCCTTCTGGTTGTGGTAAATCAACTACTTTACGTATGATTGCCGGTCTTGAAGATATTTCTGAAGGTGAATTATTAATTGGCGATAAAGTGATGAATGATGTTGCACCAAAAGATCGTGATATCGCGATGGTATTCCAAAACTATGCCTTATATCCACATATGACAGTATTTGATAACATGGCTTTTGGTTTGAAATTACGTAAATATGATAAAGCGGAAATCAAAAAACGTGTGGAAAATGCAGCTCAAATCTTAGGCTTGTCTGAATATCTTACTCGTAAACCAGCTGCTCTATCTGGTGGTCAACGTCAACGTGTTGCATTAGGACGTGCGATTGTGCGTGATGCTAAAGTCTTCTTAATGGACGAACCTCTATCAAACTTGGATGCGAAGTTACGTGTAGCCATGCGTGCAGAAATCGCGAAGTTACACCAACGTTTAAATACAACAACTATTTACGTTACTCACGACCAAACAGAAGCGATGACAATGGCTGACCGTATCGTTATTATGAAAGACGGTATTATCCAACAAATCGGCTCTCCAAAAGAAGTTTATGATACACCAAGCAATGTCTTTGTCG
>JAEWFE010000059.1 GCA_023389005.1 Bacillota bacterium | reverse complement strand
TTGCTTTTTTTCAACTTTATTTTTCCTTTCTTCCTTTTTATTTGAGCGTTTCAATCACAGCATCTACAATCGTTTCAACTGTAGCTAAAGCGCCTTTACCATAGTCACCACAAGCAAGTAAACTTTCGCGAGGGGTGATTTCATGATAGCCAATTTCTTTTAAATAGGCAAGATTTTTTTGGACTGCTGGATGTTGATACATTTGCGTATTCATCGCAGGAGCAATCAGTTTAGGCGTTTTTGGGGGGATAGCTAATTGAACCGTTGAGAGCAAATCATCGGCTAACCCATTCGCAAACTTCCCGATAATATTCGCACTTGCTGGCGCGACTAAAAATAAATCTGCTTGTTTGGCTAATTCAATATGATTAATCACACTTGGATCAGCTTCTTCTAAAACATCTGTATGCACTTGACGTTTAGCAAGTGATTGGAGGGTCAGTGGGGTAATAAATTGAGTCGCACTGTGCGTCATAATAACATCGACTTCGATATTTAATTTGGTTAGTTCGTTGGTAATATCGGCAGCTTTATAAGCAGAGATACTACCTGAAACGCCTAGTATAATTCTTTTTTTCATCAATAGCTATTCTTCTTTCTGTTGATAAATTTGTTGCCATTGCTTAAAAATCATTTGGGCGATTTCGGACTTTTGATATCCTTGAGCAATGACTTTACCGGTTGAATCTAATAGATAAGCGTGATGTTGTTGTGTATCGATTTCGCTTAAATCATTTGCAATAACAAAGTTCGCCTGATTTTTCTCAAGACTATTGCGGGCGACTTGTAGTAATTTTTCCTGTGTGACATTGGCTAATAGTTTAAAACCAAAAAGTACGGTTGTGTGCTGCCAATGCTTAATGGACTGAATTATTTTTGGCGTAGGTTGTAAACTTAAAACCAAGCCTTTTGTTTTAGAAGAGATTTTACTCGCTGTAGGATTTGCCATGGATGAAAAAAGTGCTAATAAATCTTCCTCTTTTAACTGATCTTTTGCTTGGTAAGCTTGGTTTAAAGCAGTGGTTAAGGCCTCAATTGAAAGGCTAGCTTGCGTTGTGAAATCACTAATGGCCATGGTATGAATCACTGCGCTATATTTTTGGGTTGTTAAGAGTTGCTTTAGACAATCATAGACTTCTTGCGTGCTATTGACTAAATGCATCTTCAAGTGTTCATCTGCTGCCGGCTTTTTGGCACTTTTAGTTACGACATAGTCAATCGTTACACCATTTTGTAAAAATACTTTGGCGATTTCGATTCCTAAGGCGCCACTTGCATGATTGGTTATTGAACGGACTTGATCGATGGGTTCGCTTGTCCCACCGGCTGTAATTAATACTTTCATTTATGCTTCCCCTATATGAATAATCGTTCTTCCTTGATGTTGTCCCGCTAATAATTGATGCGCTACTTCAGGAATTTGTTCAAGAGTGATTTCATTGATTGGTAACTTGTCTAAAAGCTGACGGTGACTTGATAAGAACGCCCAAACTTGGATTCGTTTAGGCATCTGTACATTGACCGAATCAATCCCTATTATTTTAATCCCCCTTAAAATAATAGGCAAGACAGTTGTTTGGAGCTTGATCCCGCCGGCATTTCCACATAAAGCTAAAGCCCCAGCATATTGTACTTGAGGAATTAATGCACTTAACAAGTCGCCGCCTACTGTATCAATGACGCCGGCTATTTTTTGTTTGGCTAAAGGCTTGATTTTTTCCGGTACCCAAAGATTGGGATTTTCGATGGTTGTAGCACCTAAGTTGATTAACCAAGGGGCCTCTTTTCTAGAAAGGGCGATCAGATTCTTAAACCTTAGACGAGCAAGTAAACCCACAGCGATACTCCCCACACCGCCACTTGCACCAGTAATCACAATCGGTGCGTTTAAATCAGTCACTTGTTCCTTGATAGCTAAAACGGCTAGGGCAGCGGTAAAGCCAGCTGTACCAAATTGCATGGCTTGTTTTAACTCTAAATCCTCAGGTAAAGCAACCAGTTCATCCCCTTTGACAATTTGGATTTGACTAAAGCCGCCTAGTGCGCTAACCCCTAGACTATAGCCGGTTTGAAGTACTTTTTGTCCTGTTTGCCATTGGGAATCTTTGGAAGCAAGGACTGTCCCCGCTAAATCAATACCTGGTGTCATCGGATATTGACGAATCACACCGCCATTGGTTTTGAGCGCTAATGCATCTTTATAATTGATATCTGAATAGTCGACCTTTACTGCTACTTCGCCTTCGTTTAAATCACGTAAGCAGGTTTGTTCAATAGAAGATACGACTTGTTCATTGACTTGCTTGACTTGTAAAAATGAATAGTTTGGATTCATGACATTCACCTCAAAGTAATGCGTTTTCTTTTTATCATAACACAGCTTAGAAAACGTGCAACCATCTTTGGTCAATATATTGTAGAAAATGATTTTTGATTCTCTGAAAAAAATAGCTAGAATCTACGTTTTTTGCTTGTATTTTTTGACTTAAAGCCCTAAACTTAATGAGTATGCTGTTTGATTCAAGCAGCGAGATGAAAAAGAATGTTTTGGCAAGAAAAATAATTTGCCAAGAAAGATGAAGGGAGATTTGAGATTGTCAAATAGCATTATTACGTTTAAAAATATTGTGAAACGCTATGATGATGAAACGATTTTAAAAGACATAAGCTTTGAAATTGAGGCGGGTAAATTTTATACCTTACTTGGTCCTTCTGGATGTGGAAAAACGACTATCCTACGCATTATTGCAGGGTTTACTGAAGCATCTGAAGGCGATGTCTACTTTGAAGGTAAACGTATCAATGATATTCCAGCGAACCAACGTCAAGTGAATACCGTCTTTCAAGATTATGCGCTTTTTCCACATATGAATGTATTTGAAAATGTTGCTTTCGGACTTAAAATTAAAAAATTACCAAAAGATGAAATCGCCAAAAAAGTAACTGAGGCTTTACGCTTAGTACAATTAGCCGGTTATGAACAACGTGAAATTAGCGAAATGTCTGGTGGACAAAGACAACGAGTAGCGATTGCCCGAGCGATTGTTAATGAACCAAAAGTCTTATTACTGGATGAACCACTCTCGGCACTTGATTTGAAGTTGCGCACAGATATGCAGTATGAGTTACGCGAATTGCAACAACGACTAGGCATTACCTTTATCTTTGTTACCCACGACCAAGAAGAAGCTTTGGCGATGAGTGATGAAATTTTTGTCATGAATAAAGGGGAAATTGTTCAAAGTGGTACGCCAGTAGATATTTACGATGAACCAATCAATCATTTTGTAGCTGATTTCGTTGGGGAAAGTAATATTGTCAATGGCACGATGATTGAAGATTACAAGGTTGAATTTGTCGGTAAAGAATTTGAATGTGTCGACGGTGGGATGCGTCCAAATGAACCCGTTGAAATTGTGATTCGTCCGGAAGATTTGACCTTGACCACAGCGGACAAAGGAAAATTAGTTGTCAAAGTAGATACGCAGCTATTTAGAGGCGTTCACTATGAGATCATTTGTTATGATGAAGATGGCAATGAATGGATGGTTCACTCTACTCGTAAGGCAAAAGTAGGCAGCCAGATTGGATTATACTTTGAGCCAGAAGATATCCATGTCATGCGTTTTAACGAATCAGAAGAAGACTTTGACGCTCGTTTAGAAAGCTATGAAGAGTAGGGGGAAGAGAAGTTGAGCAAATTAAAACAAATTTATGCGATTCCGTATGTTGCTTGGTTGCTTTTATTTGTCATTGCCCCAGTATTATTAATTATTTATCAGTCCTTTTTTGATATTAGTGGGCATTTCACCTTCGCTAATTATGCGACTTACTTTACATCAGGCAAGTATTTAATGATGACGCTGAATTCGATTTGGTATGCCTTTTTAATTACCTTAACCACTCTTTTGATTAGTTATCCAACAGCGTATTTTTTAACGAAATTACGGCACAAAGATTTGTTGCTACTTTTGATTATTTTACCTACATGGATTAATTTATTGCTTAAAGCCTATGCATTTATTGGTATTTTTGGGATTCATGGTAGTATTAATCAATTCCTTTCATTCTTTGGCATTGTTCCGGTTCAAATCATGTTTACCGATTTTAGTTTTATGACGGTTGCAACTTATATTGAATTGCCGTTTATGATTTTGCCAATTTTCAATGCGTTAGAAGAAATCAATCCTTCGTTGTTAAATGCGAGTCGCGATTTAGGCGCCAATAATTTCGAAACATTTAGACGCGTGATTTTCCCTCTATCCTTAAATGGGGTGAAAAGTGGGATTCAAGCGGTCTTTATCCCATCGTTGTCACTTTTTATGTTGACACGTTTGATTGGTGGAAACCGAGTGATTACGCTAGGCACAGCCATTGAAGAGCATTTCTTAGTGACGCAAAACTGGGGAATGGGTTCAACCATTGGCGTCGTCTTGATTGTAGCGATGTTCATTGTCATGATGTTAACCGCAGAAAAACGTAAAGGAGGGGCTAAAAAATGAAGAAAAACCTCTTTTCGAAAATTTATTTAACTTTAGTGTTTATCATTTTGTATGCGCCCATTTTTTACTTGATCTTTTATTCTTTTAATAAAGGCGGTACCATGAATAAGTTCACGGGCTTTACCTGGGAACACTATCAAACATTGTGGTCAGATACGCGTTTGATTATCATTGTGTTAAACACATTTTTACTAGCCTTTTTATCTGCTTTGATTGCGACGATGATTGGAACTTTTGGTGCAATGGCGATTTATTATACGAAGAGACGTCAAAGCCGCACGACATTATTGAGTTTAAATAATATCTTGTTAGTTTCTCCTGACGTTATTATTGGTGCAAGTTTCTTAATTTTCTTTACGATGATTGGCAATTTGTTCAGTAACTTTAGTCTTGGCTTTATCAGTGTCTTACTTTCACACGTAGCTTTCAGTATTCCAATCGTGGTGCTAATGGTTTTGCCAAAGTTACAGGAAATGAATGATAGTATGATTCGGGCAGCCCTTGATTTGGGTGCGAATTATCGTCAAGTCTTAATGCGTATTATTCTGCCATTTCTATCACCAGGGATTATTGCTGGTTATTTTATGGCCTTTACGTATTCCTTAGATGACTTTGCGGTTACTTTCTTTGTGACTGGTAATGGATTTTCAACATTGTCCGTAGAAATCTATTCACGGGCACGTCAAGGGATTAGCTTAGAAATTAATGCTTTAAGTACCTTAGTCTTTATCTTCTCGATGCTTTTAGTTGTCGGTTATTACTTCATTAGCAAAGATAACCGTCCGCGTCGTAAAAAAGGTCGATCAATCCAAACGGGGGTGG